>JAPLOK010000304.1 GCA_026400775.1 Alphaproteobacteria bacterium
CCCAGAATCTCAACGCCGACACCGAGCTTCTCCAGCGGCTTGCAGCGTTCGGCCATCTCCGCCGGGGTCAGCACATTGGGCGGCTCGGCCACCAGTTCGCGCGTGATGAACACGCCCTCGGCCACAGCCTTCAGCGGCGCGAAAGCGGCGCGCGCGGCGGCGGCATTGCCGGCGGCAAAGGCAAGCTTGCCCAGCTTCGGCTTGTCCTCTGCCTTCATGGTCGTGCGATAGCGATCGAACCGCCAGGACCGCAGCATCGCACCCGAGGCGAGCCTGGCCACGAGCGGTGCATCCAACCCATCCGCCGCGACCATCGCCGAGGCCTCGCCGCTCAGCGCCGGCCAGATCGGGCCGCCCGCCTGCTCGGCGGCATCGGCATCCAGCGCCCCGGCCTTGCCCAGGCCCAGTGCGACGCATTTCGTGATGCCCGCCACCGGCGCCCAGATCGTCACCGACTGGCCCTTGCGGCCCTTGAACTGCGCTGCCTCCAGCGCGCGCGACACGGCGCCGCCCGCGGCTTCATCCAGTGCTGCGGCAAGGCCTGCCAGCGCAGCGCCCTCGGTCATCGGCAACAGGATGGCGCCGGTCTTGGGCAGTGCCGGCTTGATGAAGGAAATCTCGGGCATCGGAGCATCCATGGACTGTGTTGGAACAAGAATAGGCTGCTTGGCGCGAATGCCTACCCTTGCGCAGCGGCGCCAATCCGCGCAACCACAACCCATGCATGATCCGCAGCAATTGCTGGAACTGGCCGCGCATCTCGCCGAACAGGCGGGGCATGCGATCAACGGCGTGCGTGCCGCAGGATTTTCCGTGCAGCGCAAGGGCGATAACAGTCCCGTGACCGTGGCTGACACCCTGGCTGAAGCCATCATCACCGAAGGCCTGGCCGCCACCGGCATTCCTGTCGTCGCAGAGGAAGCGGTGGCCGATGGTGCGATCCTGTACGCAACCCCGCGCTACTGGCTGGTGGACCCGCTGGATGGTACGCGCGAGTTCGCGGCGGGCCGCGATGAATTCGCCGTCTGCATCGGATTGGTGGAGGAGGGCAGGGCGGTGCTCGGCGCCATGGCGCTGCCCGCCACCGGTGAAGTGTTCGGCGGCATCCTGCCCGCGCGGATCGCCTGGAAACAGCATGGCGGTACGCGCAGCACCATCGCCGCGCGCCGCGCACCGGCCGAAGGGTTGACCGTCCTGGGCAGCCGCAGCCATGGCCGCGCCGGCGATTTCGATGAATTGCTGCCCGGCCGCGCCATCGCCACCTGCCTGCCGATGGGCTCGGCCATGAAATTCGCCCGCCTGGCCGAGGGCGCCGCCGATGTGCTGCCGCGCACCGGCCCGACCATGGAATGGGACACCGCCGCGGGGCAGGCGCTGGTAGAGGCCGCGGGTGGCCGGGTGCTCGCGCTGGACGGCACGCCGCTGCGCTATGGCAAGCCCGGCTGGCGGAACAACGGCTTCATCGCCTGGGGCGCCGCGTGACCAGGCTGCTGGTGGAGATGTCGGAAGTCGCGGCATTGCTGCGCGCCGGCGAACTCGTCGCCTTCCCCACCGAGACCGTCTATGGCCTGGGTGGTGATGCCCGCAATGAGCAGGCCGTGGCGCGCATCTTCGAGGCCAAGGGCCGGCCGCATTTCAACCCGCTGATCTGCCATTTCGCCAACGCCGATGCCGCCTTCGCCGAGGTCTCCGCCGATGCCCGCGCGCGCGAACTGGCCGCGCGTTTCTGGCCCGGCCCGTTGACGCTTGTGCTGCCGCGCGCACCGCGCAGCCAGGTGGCGCTGCTGGCCGGAGCGGGGCTGGACACGCTGGCGGTGCGGGTGCCCGGGCACCCTATGGCATTGGCGCTGCTGCACGCGGCCGGCACGCCTATCGCCGCACCCAGCGCCAACCGCTCCGGGCGCATCAGCCCCACCACGGCGGCGCATGTGCTGGAGGAATTGTCAGGCCGCATCGCCGGCGTGCTGGATGGCGGCGCCTGTGCGGTCGGCGTGGAGAGCAGCGTGCTGGATCTGTCGGGCGGCGGCGCGGTGCTGCTGCGGCACGGCGGCGTCTCGCGTGAGGCGATCGAGGCGGTGATCGGCCCGGTCGCGGCGGCGTTGCCGCTGACCGCAGCGCCCGCACCCACCTTGCGCAGCCCGGGCATGATGCTGTCGCACTACGCGCCCGAACTGCCCTTGCGGCTGGACGCGCAGGTGGTTGCTCAGGATGAGATGTTGCTCGCATTCGGCACGCCACTGCCCGGCGCGCTGGCGACCTTGAATCTGTCTGAAACCGGCGATGTGATCGAGGCGGCGGCGCGACTCTTCGCAGGGCTGCGTTGGCTCGATGCTGAGGGTGCGCGCCTGCGCGCCGTTGGTATCGCGGCCCAGCCCGTGCCCGCCCAGGGCCTGGGTGCCGCCATCAACGACCGGCTGGTACGCGCTGCAGCACCTCGTTGAAGCCTGCGATCAACCGGCATCAGCCGGTCCTGGGCGTTGTCACAGCATCAATTGGGCACATGCATCCAGGATCGCGGCTTCGTCCAAGCCATATTCCGCATAGAGCGCGGGAATGTCCCCCGCCTGGCCGAAGCGGTCGACGCCCAGTGCCGCGATGCGATGTCCACGCACGCCGCCCAGCCAGTCGAGCGCGGCGGGGTGGCCATCGAGCACTGTCACGATGCCGGCGCCAGGCGAGAGCGGTGCCAGCAGCGCCTCCACATGCGAGGACGCGCCACCAGGCCCACGCCGTGCGGCGCGCCGCGCATCGAGCCAGCCCTGATGCAGCCTGTCCGGGCTGGTAACGGCGAGCAGGCCGGCGCCCGGCTCCTCCTCGCGCAAAGTGGCGAAGGCGGCCATGGCCTCGGGCGCGACCGGCCCCTGATAGGCGATGGCGATGCGCGCACCCGGCGCGGGCGGCACCATCCAATAGCCTCCGGCGATGACCGCCGCGGCGTCGAGCGGACGCGAAGGCTGGTCCAACCCGCGCGTGGACAGCCGCAGCCAGACGCTGCTGCCGCTGTCCTTCTGCATGTGCTCAAAGCCGTGCCGCATCAGCACCGCAAGCTCATCGGCGAAGGCCGGCTCCCAGGCCGCGAGGCGGTCCTGCGCCATGCCGATCAGCGGCGTGTTGACGCTCTGGTGTTGGCCGCCTTCGGGCGCCAGCGTCAGTCCCGACGGCGTGCTGACCAGCATGAAGCGCGCATCCATGTAGCAACCATAGATCAGCGCATCGAGGCCGCGATTGACGAAGGGATCATAGACAGTCCCGATCGGCAGCAGCCGCGCGCCATAGAGCGTGTGCGCGAGCCCCAGCGCTGAGAGCACGAGGAACAGGTTCTGTTCGGCGATACCGAGCTCGACATGCTGGCCGTCGGGCGACATGCCCCAGCGCTGCGCGGAGGCGAGCTTCGCATCGCGAAACACGTCGTTCTTCATGTGCCGGTCGAAGATGCCGCGTCGGTTCACCCAGGCGCCGAGATTGGTGCTGACGGTGACGTCGGGCGAGGTGGTGACGATGCGATCGGCGAGCGGTCCGAACTCGCCATCGCCGCGGCCGATCTCGGCCAGGATTTCGCCGAAGGCGGCCTGGGTCGAGAGCTTGCGCCCGGCCACCACGCGCGCGGCTGGCAGCGCCGCCGGCACCGGGATGGTGGGCGCCGAAAGCCTGCGCCCCGAAGGCGTCAAAGGCTGCGCGAAGGGCACGCTTGCAATGAATTCGGCCATCGCCTCGGGCGGCACAGCCAGGCCTTCGAAGCGGTCCCATTCATGGCCGTCGCGGATGTTCATGACCGCGCGGAACTCGGCCATCTGCTCCTTGGTCATCAGGCCGGCGTGGTTATCCTTGTGGCCGGCAAACGGCAGGCCCATGCCCTTCACGGTATAGGCGATGAAGCAGGTGGGCTGGTCGCCCTCTGCATCGGCCGCGCGGAAGGCCTCGATCAGTGTCTCGATGTCATGGCCACCGAGATTGTTCATCAGCGCCGAAAGTTCATCATCCGACAACGGGTCGATGATGGCGCGCAAGCCCGGCTCGCGCCCCAGGTCGGTCAGCAGCGCATTGCGCCAGGCCGCACCGCCCTGAAATGTCAGTGCGGCATAGAGCGAGTTCGGGCAGTCATCGATCCAGCGGCGCAGTGCCTCGCCACCATCGCGCGCGAAAGCGGCTTCGAGGCGGCGGCCGTATTTCAGCGTGACGACATTCCAGCCCATGTCGCGAAACAGGCCCTCGATACGGCCGAACAACCGGTCGGGAACGACGGAATCGAGCGATTGCCTGTTGTAGTCGACCACCCACCAGACATTGCGAATATCGTGTTTCCAGCCTTCCAGCAGGGCCTCGTAGATGTTGCCCTCATCCAGTTCCGCATCGCCCACCACGGCGACATGCCGCCCCGCAGGCAGCCCCGGCGGCGCGAGCTTCTTCAGCCGCACGTAGTCCTGCACCAGTGATCCGAAACTGGCCAGCGCCACGCCGAGCCCCACGCTGCCGGTTGAAATGTCAATCTCGGGCCCATCCTTCGCGCGCGACGGATAGGGCTGGATGCCTCCGAATTCGCGCAAGGTGGAAAGCCGCGCCGGATCGAGGCGCCCGAACAGATGGTTGATTGCGTGGAATACCGGTCCCGCATGCGGCTTCACCGCCATACGGTCTTGCGGGCGCAGCGCGTCGAAATACAGCGCCGCAAGGATGGATACCGCGGAGGCGCAACTGGCCTGATGCCCGCCCACCTTCAGCCCATCGCGATTGGGCCGGATATGGTTGGCGTGGTGGATCATCCACGATGACAGCCACAGCAATTTGCGCTCGATCGCGTGCAGAATGGCGCTGCGTTGCAGAACCGCCTGCGGCACGGGCTTGCCTTGATGCGTCATCGCGCTTCTCCCCTTGGCGAGGGCAGGCTACGCCCGCAGCGTCTGGCCTTCCACCCGTGCCAGTGCGGTGATGATGCCGCCCAGGCGGTCATCCAGGCTGGGTGTGCGCAACTGCCGATCGGGCACGGCGCGCACCAGATAATCCGTGGCTTCCAGCGCCGGTTCGTTCAGCGTGGTGCCGCGCGCCGGGCGCGGCAGCATCGCGCGCGTCAGTAGGGCCACCTTGCGCGTTGCCGGGATCACGGCGCGGCGCTGCACCGGGTCGAAGCCCGGCGCTCGGATCGCAACACCGATTTCCTGATAGATGCGTGAGGCCGCGCGGATCGCGCCGCGGCAATCGGTGGGCAGTGCATCGACGCCCGCTTCGGCGCGCGCATAGAGCTGGTCCGCATGGTCCAGCAGCCGCAGCACGACGCGATGCACACCGGGGGTCAGCGTGGGCGATGCCAGCCAGCTGGCCGGGTCCACGCCTTCCTCGCGCAGCCAGTCGAGCGGCATGTAGATGCGCCCATTGCGCGCATCCTCGCCGATATCGCGGCAGATATTGGTGATCTGCATCGCCACACCCAGGTCGCAGGCGCGCGCCAGGCGCGGTGCATCACGCACGCCCATCAGCAGCGCCATCATCGCGCCCACCGTGCCGGCGACGCGCGCGGCATAGGCGTGCAGGTCCCATAATGTCAGGTAGCGGCGTCCGGCGGCGTCCCAGGCGAAGCCGTCGATCAGTGCTGCGGGCAATTCCTTGGGGATGCGATACGACAGCACGATGGAACCGAAGGCGCGGTCGCAGGCATGGTCCTCGGGTGTGCCGCGATACATCGCGGCCAGTCGGGCATTCAGGCGTTTCACGCTCAGCGCCGGGTCGGCTTCCAGATCCACCGCATCATCCGCGACCCGGCAGAAGGCATAGAGCGCCGTGGCCGGCTGGCGCAGCCGCCGCGGCAGCAGCAACGCCGCGGTCGAAAAGCTCTTGGAGCCGGCTGCCAGCAGAGCCGCGCATTGCGCGAGATCCTCACGCGAGAGGGGCGGCGCCTCCGGGAAGTCGGGCGTGCGGGCGTCGAGCGGCATGGCGTTCCCTGGGATGGTCGTTGCGATATCAGAGTGATATCGCGGACCCCTCGGCGTCAATCATCTTCGTCGAGTTTCAATCGCCTTCTGGCGCGCGCCAGTGCCAGTGCCACGACGCCGAGCACCGCCGGAATGCTGAGCGCCACCAGTGTATCCGGCGTGAAGGGCGTCAGCGGTGCCAGCGGCTGACACACGTAACCCACGAGCCCGACGATGTAATAGGTGATGGCTGCGACCGAGAGGCCTTCCACCGTGCGTTGCAGCCGCAATTGCAGCTGCGCGCGGCGGTTCATGCTTTGCAGCACGTCACGGTTCTGTTCCTCGCGCGTGATGTCGACCCTTGTGGAGAGCAGCTGCGTGACGCGCGCGACGCGGCGGGAGAGCGCTTCCTGTCGTGCTGCGGTGGCCTGGCAGGTGTCCATGGCGGGAGCCAGGCGGCGTTCGACGAATTCCTGGAAGGTCTGCAGCCCTTCGATGCGCTCTTCGCGCAATTCCGCGATGCGGCGCTGCACCAGCGCGTAATAGGCGGCGGCCGCGCTGAAGCGATAGCGCGTTGCCGCCTCCTCCTTCTCGATCTCGGCTGCAAGCCGCGTCAGGCGCGCCAGCAGCACGGGTTCGTCGATCGGTTTGGCTTCCACCAGGCGCGCCGCGATCTCAGCCAATTCGCCTTCCCATGCGGTGAGCGAAGGGCCGAGCGCGCGTGCGACCGGCACGGCCAGCAGCGCCATCATCCGATAGGTGTCGATCTCCAGCAGGCGCTGCACGTTTCGTCCGGCCTGCACCGGCGACATGCTGCCCGAATGCACCAGGAACCGAGCGAATCCGTGGCTGCCGATACGGAAATCGGTAAAGGCCATGCCGCGTCCGCCCTGCACCATCGAACCCACCAGCTGGTTCGAGCCGAAGAGTTCGAGCGCGAGCATCTCCTCAGCATCGGGCAGCAATTCCAGATCGGCTGCCACCAGCAGCTGCCCGGGCAGGGCGGCCACCCAATCGGTCGGCACGGCGGCGATTGCGGGTTCGCTGAAGGGGCGTTCTGCGGCGCCATCACGCATGAAGGTGACGCGGTGGAACTCCGTGTGCTGTTCCCACTTGATGCGGAAGGCGCCGAGATCAGCCGCGAAGTGGTTCGCGGTTTCGCCGGGTGGAGTCACGCCATAGCGCAGCGCCAGGTTGCGCACATGTTCACGCGCCGCGCTCCGTGTGCTGCCATCCAGCAGCAGCGCCAGGTAGGAGACGCGCACCGGCGCGCCCAGCGCATCCGGCGGCCGCGCATGGACTTCGTAATTCAGTTCGGCACGCCGTGCGTGTTCTGTGGGTAGCTTCATGCTGGTTCGCAGATAGGCGCGAGCAACGCGTTGAGAAGCACCGGCTGTTCCTCATGCGCGAGATGACCGAGGCCGGGCCATTCCAACACCTGCGCGCCCGGTAGCATCTGGCGCACGCGCCGCGCGGTACCCGGCGCGATGGTGCGGTCGCCAAGCGCGGCCACCAGTGTCAGCGGTGTGCCCAGCCGCGGCAGGTCGCGCACAAAGCCGTGCAGATCCCATCGCGCCATCATCGCCAGCGTACCCGCGACATGGCCCGGCCTGCGGAACAGCCGCGCATAGAACTCGACACCGGCCTGGTCGAGCTGCGAGCCGGTATCGCGCAGCAGCTTGGCCACGGTGGCGCGATCGGCCGCGCGCCATGCAACCATCCAGGGCACGAAGGGCAGCCCCACCAGGAAGCGCGCGATGGGTGAAAACACTTGGCCCGCGAAGCCTGTCAGCGGCAGCAGCGCGCCATTCAGCGCGATGATCCGGCGCGGCGCCATGCCGTCCAGCGCCATGCGAGCGGCGATGGCCGCACCGGCGGAATGACCGATGATGACGTCGGGCGAGAAGTGTTCGGCGGCCAGCAGCGCGGCGATGTCCTGCGCCATGCCGTTGATGCCCATGCGCGACTGCGCCGGCGTGCCGGTGAAGCCATGCCCCGGCAGGTCGAGCGCCAGAACATCATGCGCCATCGCCAGTTGCGGGAACACATCGCGCCAGGAATGCGTGGCGGCTCCAGTGCCATGCAGCAGAAGCACGCGCGGGCCATGGCCATGGCGCTGGATATGCCAGTCGAAACCGGCGGCGCGGATGAAGCGGCTATGCGTCGCATTTGGCCAGCCTTGCCCGTCCCAGTTCCAGAGCGGCTCGTTGGTCATGCCGCCTCCAGCCGTTGCACCGCCGCACCCACGGCGCGCGACATGCGCTGCGCATCGGCTGCTGGCATCGGCAGATAGACCGCGCCCGCGGCATCAGCGAGCGCCCGCGCGGCCGGTTGCGGGCGTGGCGCGGTGTCGAGCAGGATGGCACTGACGCCGGCCAGGCGCAGGGCGCGTGCGGATTCCATCGCGTCCTGCTGCGCGCGGGCGGCACCGGGTGTGCCGTCGCGTGCGATATTGGCGCGGCCATCGGTCATGATGACGACCAGCGCGGCGCGGCCGGCGCGTTCTTCCGCGCGCGCCAGTTCCAGCGCGGCATCGAGACCCGAGGCGAGTGGTGTGGGGCCACCCCCAGGCAGTGCCGCGAGGCTGCGCTTGGCCCGGGCGAGTGCGTGCGTGGGCGGCAGCAGCACCTCGGCCGCCTGGCCGCGAAACGCGACCAGCGCCACGCGATCACGCCGCACATAGCAATCGGCCAGCAGCAATTCGACGGCGCCTTTCGCTTCGGCGAGGCGGTGCAGCGCGGAGGAGCCGGAGGCATCGACGGCGAAAATGCTGGTTGTCTCGTTGCGGCGCTTGAATTGCCGGATGCGGAAATCTTCGCGGCGGATGGCGATGCGCGCATGCGGCGGGCGCGTGCGCAGCGCCTGCCACGGAGCGGCCGCGCGCAAGGTGTCCAGCACGGCCAGCCGGTTGTTGCCGCGCGGTTCGCCGGCGCGTGCGCCCATGGGTCGGCCGGTCTGCGCGTGTTGTCGCGCGGCACCGGCGCGACCGCCGCCAGCGCGCGAGGACAGCGCCTTCAACTGTGCTTCGTCCAGCAGATGCGCGGGCAGATTCGCGGCGGCCGCGGCCAGCAGCAATTCCTGCAATTGGTCGGGGGAGGGCGGTGGCGGCGTTTCGTCGGTGTCGGAGTTGTCTTCAGGCGGCGGCGGTGGTGGCGATTCGTCCTGTTCGGCCGATGGGTTGCGCGTTGCGCGCGGTGCCAGAACCAGCGTGGCGGCCAGCGCGGCGTCATCATCAGCCACCACGCGGCGGCCGGCGATGGCGGCGGCTGCACGTGCGGCGCGGATGGCAAACAAGGTGGCGCGCGGCGATGCCACACCCAGCGCGGCGGCGGCGGCTACCAGTGCCTCCAGCATCTCCATCGGCATGCTCACGCGCGGCAGCAAAGCGCGGGCGCGCGACAGGTCCATCGGTTTGGGCGTGGTGTCGGGCGTGATGCGAAAGGCCAGGCGTTCCAGCAGTGCGGCCGGTGGGCGTTCCTCCGGCTCGATGCCTTCATCCAGCAGCACGAGCGCGAAACGTGTGTGCGCGGTCAGGCGCAGGCCTTCGCGTTCGACGGTGATCTCGCGCTGGTCCATCGCAGCGGTGATGCGCGCGGCGGTGGTCGGCGCCATGCGCTCGGCCATGGCGACCAGCAGCAGGCCCTGGTCCACCGCGGCCAGCACGCCATGTTCGGCAACGGGCTTGCCGAGCGACAGCGTGGCCGTCAGGTCCAGCCCGCCCAGCAGGCGGTTATCCGGCAGGTCCGGCGGGATGCGCCGCCAAGGTGCTGCATCGGGCAGCATCGCGCGCAGCGCTGCCAGCCAAGCATCGCGCACCGGGCCGAAGGGCGCGCGCAATGCGACGCCCCCCAGCCCCACCGGGTCCAGCGCCAGCAGATGTGCGGCGTCCGGCGTCATCCCGGAAGCGTTTCGGCGAGCGCCCTCTCCACACGGCTGGAGGAGGAGGCGTCATCCAGCGGATTGCGCCGCAGGCGGTGGCGCAGGGATGGCAGCGCGATGCGGCGCAGCTGGTCGCGGCTGACCACGCGCTTGCCGTCCAAAGCGGCCAGCGCGCGGGCGGTGCGCAGCAGCGTCAATTCGCCGCGCAGTCCATCCGTGCCCAGCGCCATGCAAAGGCGCGAGGCATCCTCCAGCACGGCATCGGGCACCTTCACGCGAGGCAGCAGCGCGCGGGCCTTCAACAAGGCGGCGCGCTGGCGTTCCTCGGCCTTGTGGTGCCGGCGCAGGAAGGCGTGCGGGTCGCGCTCATAGCTGTCGCGGCGCTTCACCACGGCGATGCGCGTGGGCAGGTCGTCGGGCGTGCGAACATCGACCGCGAGGCCGAAGCGGTCGAGCAACTGCGGACGCAATTCGCCCTCCTCGGGGTTGCCGGAACCGACCAGCACGAAGCGGGCGGGGTGCCGCAAGGAGATCCCCTCGCGCTCAACGACATTTTCGCCGGAGGCGGCGACATCGAGCAGCAGATCGACCAGGTGATCCTCCAGCAGGTTCACTTCGTCGATGTAGAGGAAGCCGCGATGCGCGCGCGCCAACAGGCCTGGCTCGAAAGCCTTCTCGCCACGCGTCAGCGCGCGTTCGAGGTCAAGCGCGCCGACGACGCGATCCTCCGAGGCGCCGAGCGGCAGATCGACCACCGGCACGCGCGCCACGCCGATCTGCTCTGGTGGTGTGCTGGTTGTAGGCTCGGCATTGTATGGGTCGCCGAGCACCACCTGCATGTCCGGCAGCAATTGCGCCAGCGCGCGCACCGCGGTCGATTTTCCGGTGCCACGATCACCCAGCGCCAGCACGCCGCCGATCATCGGATCTACAGCGCAGAGCAGCAACGCCAGCTTTAATTCTTCCTGGCCGACGATTGCCGTGAAGGGGAAGACCGGCTTGCGCGTGGCCGTGCGCGATTCCGTCTGCGCGGCCAGCATCCCATCCATCGTCAGGCCGCCCTCTCCAGCCGCAGCGCTGTCCAGATGGAGGAGAGCGCGCCGAGCAGCAATTCTATGTCGGCTTCCGAATGCAAGGGTGACGGCGTGAAGCGCAGGCGCTCCGTGCCGACCGGCACTGTAGGGTAGTTGATGGGCTGGACGTAGATGCCGTGTTCATCGAGCAGCTGGTCGCTGATCTGCTTGCAAAGCAAGGCGTCACACACCATCACCGGCACGATGTGCGAAGGGTTCATCAGGTGTGGAATGCCCAGCGCATCGAGGCCCGCGCGCAGCTGCGAAACGCGCAGATGCATCATCGCGCGCTCATCATCCGACTGCTTCAGGTGCTGGATGGCGGCACGCGCGCCAGCCGCAACCGCCGGCGGCAGCGCCGTCGAGAATATGAAGCCCGAGGCGAAGCTGCGGACGAAATCGACCAGCGTGGCTGAGCCGGTGATATAGCCGCCGATCACGCCGAATGCCTTGGCCAGCGTGCCTTCGATCACGTCGATGCGGTGCTGCAGATGGTCGCGCTCCGAGACGCCGCCGCCGCGCGGGCCATACAGGCCCACCGCGTGCACTTCATCAAGGTAGGTGATGGCGTTGAATTCGTCGGCCAGGTCGCAGATGGCTTCGATCGGCGCAACATCGCCATCCATCGAATAGACGCTTTCGAAGGCGATCAGCTTCGGTGTTTCCGGCGGCAATTCGGACAGCTTCGCGCGCAGATTCTCCACGCTGTTGTGCTCGAACACAACGCAGCGCGCGCGAGAATGGCGGATGCCCTCGATCATCGAGGCGTGGTTCAGCGCATCCGACAGCACGACGCAGCCTGGCATCTGGGCGGCCAGTGTCGACAGCGTCGCCATGTTCGACATGTAGCCGCTGTTGAACAGCAGTGCTGCTTCCTTGCCGTGGAGGTCGGCCAGTTCGTGTTCCAGTGCGATATGGTCTGTGTTGGTGCCGCCGATATTGCGGGTGCCGCCGGCACCCGCGCCGGTGCGCTCCAGCGCCTCATGCATGGCCTTCAGCACCTTGGGGTGCTGGCCCATGCCGAGATAGTCGTTGCTGCACCAGACGGTGACGGGCGGCTTGTTGGCGCGGCCGTGATTCGTCGCACGCGGGAAATTCCCGCGATGGCGCTCCAGTTCCGCGAAGACGCGATAACGCCCTTCCTGCCGCAGACCATCCAGCTTGGACTGGAAGAAATCGGTGTAGTTCATGGTGACTCCATTCCCTTTGCGGGAGTTGGGGCGCGGCGGGACCACGTCCAGAGGGCTTCGGACCGTATAGGTAGGACGAGGAACAAATGTTCGAGCACGGAGAGCGCGGCAAGCGTGCCGAGCATGCATAGTGCGGTGGCCTCGAATGCGCTGGCGGCGCTGGACGATGCGCGGTCAAACAACCACCAGGTAAAACTCGCCCAGAATGCCAGCGATATCGGAAAAAAAGCGTTCATGCGCCGGCGGCGGAAATAGCTCGGCAGATGCGCCAGATGCCCCGGCAGCATTGCGTCACCGAAATTGCGCGCCCCCATGAACAGGTTGATCTTGGTGGACAGGCGCGCCGAGTACAGCACACCCCAGGTCCACAGCGCCATCTGGTTCGGGGCGTGCCAGCTGATCAGGAAGATCGTCGCCGTCAGCACCAGCAACGCCACCTCATGGTGGAGGATGGCGCGCACGGCCGCGGTGAAGCGCGCCCAGCCATGCGTGCCGTCGGCCAGTGGCGCATTGTCCACGCCCATCACCTGGCCGGTGAGGAAACCCATCTCTGCCCAGGCCCAGATCAGGATGGCGCAGAGGAAGCCATGATATGGTCCGCCTGCGCCGACATCGTTGACCGTGATCAGCAGTGTCAACAAGGCGCCGCCCAGCACCGCGGATGCCCCCATCATGCTCCAGCCATGTGTTTCCGGATGGAGTTGATTGAGGAAATAGACGACGCCCGTGCCCGCCCACCACACGAAGATGGTGAACAGCACCGGCAGCATCCATGTGGGCAGCGCGTCCATGAGTGCTACCAGGCCGGCGCCATGCGCACATCGGCTGGCGGGGCTTCCTTGTTCGCGCGCATCATGAACAGGCGGGCGAAGCTGAAGGCCGCCGAGGCAGTCAGGGCAGTTTGCTTGATGCGTCCCATCAGCCCGCCTTCGGCCTTCGCACGGCCCATGGCTTCCGTGGTCTCGCGCAGCCTCTGCAAGCCGCGGAGGAAGGCTGGGTTGTCGATGTCCAGCGTCACCGGGAAGACCTGCTTGCAAATATCCGTCGTGATGCGGAAGACGCGCATGTCATAGTCGGTCGGTGACATGCGCAGCGCATCATGGAAGGCCGGCCGCGCATGGTCGCGCACGAACATGGTGGCGAAGACGGCCAGCTGGAAGAAGCGGATCCACAACCGGTTAGTCCCCTGGGTCAGCTTGGGGTTCGCGCGCATCAGCAG
>JAPLOK010000030.1 GCA_026400775.1 Alphaproteobacteria bacterium
ATGATGTTCACAGCGGCCGCCAGGCGCGACATGCCGGAGCGGAAAATCTGGCGGTCCATGCGGGATCCTTCAGCAGGCGGAGAAACGGATGCGCTCCACCCGGGCATCGATGCGGCTGCGCGTGTCGTCGACATCTGTGCCGATGACGATTTCCTGCAAGGGCGGCGGATCGGCGCCGAAAGCGGTGCGCCAATCGGCGGCGAGGTTCACGCGCTCCTCGAACCATTGCGCAGTCGGCGCATTGGCGGCGCGCAGGCGGAACACCTTGCCCAGGCCCGCGGCCCAGGGGGAATAGAAGCGCTGCGGTTCCTCGCCGGTGCCGCCCCAGACATAGATCAGGATAGAGCGCGGCAGGGTGTGCGAGCCGGCGCGGGCCTGGGCGATGGTGTATTGCGTGCGCTGCCAGGCGCTGGCCTGCGGCGGAAATCCGGTAAAGCCCACGGCAAGGGCGATGGCGCGGTCATCGCCTCCGCGGCGGGTCAGCGTGGTGCCCGGCGGCCCGAAATCGACGCGCCAGCGCCAGGCCAGGCACTGCGCCTGACCCTGCACGGTGCGCCAGACGAAGCTGCCGGTAGCCTGGCCCTCTATGCGGATGCCGTCGGGCACGACGGTGAAACGGGCGGGCGCGATGCCGCTGTATTCCTGGTGCGTCCAGCCGGCGTCGCGCAGCGGGTCGGCCGCGGCACGCGCGGGCAGCAAGGCGGCGGCGGCGAGCATGGCGCGGCGGAGCATGGCACGTTACATGCGGGCAATGGCACAACAGCACAAGGAGAAAGCCATGGCGGAGATCACCATCCAGGCCAGCGACGGGGCTGGCAGCTTCAAGGCCTATCTGGCCGAACCGGCAGGCAAGCCCGCGGGTGCAGTCATCATGATCCAGGAGATCTTCGGCGTGAACCGCACCATGCGCGCGCTGTCCGACTGGGTGGCAGCGATGGGCTTTATCGCCATCTCCCCCGACCTGTTCTGGCGGCAGAAGCCGGGCGTGGAGCTCGACCCGGATGCCGGCCAGACCCAGTGGGAAATTGCCTTCGGCTACATGAAGGGCATGGACCAGTCGCTCGCGGTTGCGGACCTGAAGGCCACCATTGCCGCCGCCCGCGCCCTGCCCGGCTGCAATGGCAAGGTGGGCACCATGGGCTACTGCCTGGGCGGGCGGCTGGCCTTCATGATGGCCACGCAGTCCGATGCGCAATGCCATGTCAGCTATTACGGCGTGGGGCTGGAAGGGCTGGTGGCGGATGCCGCGAAGATCACCGCGCCGACGCTGGTGCACATCGCGCAGTTGGACAAGTTCGTGCCGCCCGAGGCGCAGGCGGCGATCAGCGCGGGGCTCGCGGGCCATGCGCAGGCCAGCGTGATGATCCACCCTGGCGTGGACCATGCCTTCGCGCGGCTGGGCGGGCATAGCTATGACGCGCGGGCGGCGACCATCGCCAATGGGCGCAGCGCGGAAATGCTGGTCAAGGCGCTAGGTAAGCCTTCCTCCGGGGAGGGCGGCAGGAACCAACGGGCCAGCGCCGCATCATCCTCGGCCGAGACCTGGTAGGCATGGGTGCCGGCGGCGTTGCGCGCGGCAAGGCGCTGCAGACGCAGCGCATCCGGCGGGCGCAGCGCATGCAGGATGTGGTCGGCGCCGGCGGCTTCGAAAATGCCGCGCGCCCAGGCGCGGGTCTGGGGCGTGTTCATCGGCCAGTCCAGCACCACAGGCATGCCCAGGCGCAGCAGCCGCGCCACATGCGGGGCGAGTGCGGCGCGCAGACGTGGAATCAGCCGCGCATAGTCATCCAGCGTGCGCATCTCTTCGGGCCAGAGGTGGCGCGTCCATTCATCCTGCGCGATCAGCACATGGCCGGGCCTGGCTGCGATCTGCGCGGCCAGCGTGGACTTGCCGCTGGCCACCTGGCCGCAGAACAGATGCAACATCGTCATGGTGCCACGCTCCGATAGAGGAGGTGTTGGTGCATCGGGTGTCCGGGCGCGAGGCGCGGATGGCCGAAGGTGCCGGCGGGCCGCATGCCGATGCGCTCCATGACCGCGCGGGAGCGCGTGTTGGCAGGGATGGTGAAGGACACCACTTCCCTCAGGCGCAGCACTTCGAAGGCATGGCGCAGCACGAGCCCCGCGCTGCGCGTAACCAGGCCACGCCCCTCGAATTCCGGGCGGATGCGCCAGCCGATCTCCACCGCCGGCGTGAAGGGTGCCGACCACGGGATACGCATCAGCCCGACCACGCCAATGCAGCGCGCATCCGGCAGGTCCAGCGCGCAGAAGCCGAAGCCTTGTGCCGCGTGATGCGCCATCAGCCGGTCCACCCAGGCATCGGATTCCGCGCGCGTCATCAGGACCGGGAAGTGGCGCATCACCCTGGGATCGCCGTTCATCGCGAAGATGGCGGGCTTGTCCGCCGTCTCCAGCGGGCGCAGCGACAGGCCGGGGCCGGGGATGCGCATCCCCAACCGCAGCAGCGGCGCCGGGTCGTCCCATTCGGCGCGCCGTTCGCTGACCGGCAGGCCCTGCAGCGTGGCCGGATAAGGCGCCGAGAGCCGCGCGCCATGCCTGGCATAGAAGCGCAGCGCGCCGTTATTGGCGGCGAGCGCCTCCAGCCAGACGCGCCTTGCGCCGAGCACCGCCACAGCATCGCCCAGCAGCCGCGCGCCAAGCCCCGCGCCGCGCGCGCCGGGCCTGACGTGCAGCGCATCGATGTAGACGGCGTCGTCGCGCAGCCAGGCGGCGATGAAGCCCCGTCCCTCGGGGTCCAGCAGCACGGCGCCAGGCTCGGGCGTGGTCAGCTTGTCGCACCAGAAGGCGAGGCAACGGGCGGGGTATTCATCGGCCAGGAAGCGCGCGGGCAGCATGCCGGCATAGGCGTCCTGCCAGGATTCGGTGTGGATCGCGGCGATCAGCGCGGCATCATTGGCGGTGGCGTGGCGCAGCACCGTCATGGCGTCAGCCGCAAGGGGTGTTGCGCCCCTGGTCGGCGATGGACCGGGCGCGCGCATTGGCATCGGCACCGCTGGCCGTGCCCAGCCAGCACAGGCGTTCGGTGCCGACGCGATAGACCTCCAGGCGCGAGCGACGGTCCTCGGTGCGGCGCATGATCAGCGCATAGGGCCTGGCGCGCGGCGCATCGGCGCGCCATTCCAGGCGGTCGCCGGCGCCGGTCTGGCCGGGCATCACCTCGGCCTGGGGCGGGGCGACGTTGAAGACGCTGCGCGGGCTGAGCCGCAGCGTCAGCACCTCCGACCGGCCGCCGACATTCAACCGCACGCCGAAGCCAGGTGGTGCCGGGCATTGGAATTCCTGATGAACCTGCGTGATGGTGCAGGTCTCGCCGCGCAGCTCCGTATAGAAGGAGGTCTGCGCTGTGGCCGCGCCGGGCAGCAGCAGAACGGCAAGGGCAAGGGTGCAGCGCATCGCGTGGGCCTTCGAGTTTTGCGCAGGCTATGGCGCGGGAACGGATATCGCCAGCGGCCAAGCTGCGATATTCTGCATAGTGGAGGAACCACCCATGACCCCCATCAGCCTGGACGCCATGGCCGCATCCGTGCCCGATGGCGCGCTGATCGCGATGCCACCGGATAATTCGCTGCCATCGGTCGCGCTGGCCCGCGCGCTGATCCGGCGCGGCGTGCGCGGATTGCGGCTGCTGGGCGTGCCGGTGGGTGGCTTCGCGGCCGAGATCCTGATCGGTGCGGGCTGCGTGGCCGAGGTCGAGACCAGCGCGGTCTCGCTGGGCGAGGCCGGCTTCGCGCCGCGCTTCACCGCGGCCATCAAGTCCGGTTCCATCGTGATGCGCGACTGCACCTGCCCGGCCGTGCACAGTATGCTGCAGGCGGCGGAAAAGGGTGTGCCCTTCATGCCGCTGCGCGGGCTGATAGGGTCCGACATCCTGAAGCACCGGCCGGATTGGCAGGTGATCCAGAACCCCTATGGCCCACCCGGCGATGAGATCGTGCTACTGCCCGCGATGAGCCCCGATGTCGCGGCCTTCCACGCGGTGATGGCCGATGAGGCCGGCAATGTCTGGCTGGGGCGCAGGCGCGAATGCGCCACACTCGCGCATGCCTCCAAGCGCGCCCTGGTGACGGTGGAGCGCGTCGTGCCCGGCAATTTCCTGGAGGATGAGCGCCTGGCCAGCGGTGCCATCAACGCGACTTATGTCAGCGCGATCGCGATCGCCACGCGTGGCGCGCAGCCGGCGGCGCTGCTGGATGAATACGGCTTCGATGCCGCCTATGTCGCTGAATATGCCCGCATGGCGCGGACCGAGGCGGGCTTCCAGGAATGGCTGGCGCGTGAGGTGTTTGCCCAGGCGGTGGCGGCGGAATGACGCCCCCGTCCGATGAGCGGAGGGCGCAGCCCGGAGGTCTGAATCGGCCGGGCAGTTATGCCATCGAGGAATTGCTGGCCGTCAGCATCGCGCGGCTGATCCGTGACCCCGCGGCACCACCCGCGCGGCATATCGCGGTGGGCGCGGCTTCCCCCATCCCGGCGGCCGCTTGCTGGCTGGTGGCCAAGCAGGGCGCGCCGGTGCGGCTGTCCTTGCTGCACAAGCGCCACGGCAATCCCTTCACCGAGGGCACGCGCGAGCTGTTCGACCTGACCGGCCAGGGCCGCATCGACCTGTTCTTCCTGGGTGGCGGGGAGATCGACGGACAGGCCAACCTGAACCTGATCGGCATGGGCGAATGGCCCGGCACGCAGGTGCGCTTCCCCGGCAGCTTCGGCAGCGCCTTCATGTACATGATGACCGGCCGCACCATCCTGTTCCGCGAGGAGCATTCGCCCCGCGTGCTGGTGGAGCGGGTCGCGCATGTCTCAGCGCCTGGTGTTTCGGCGCCCGGCATCTTCCGCCGCGGCCATGCGCAGGCCCTGGTGACCGGGCGCTGCGTCTTCGGCTTTCACCCGGAGAGCGCGCGGTTTTCGCTCGCATCGGTGCATCCGGGCGAGACGGTGGCCAGCATCCGCGCCGCGACCGGCTTTGATTTCGACGCGGCCGATGATGTGCCAGAGACCATCGCGCCGAGCGCGGAAGAACTCGCCCTGCTGCGCGGCGCGGTCTGCGACGAGATGCTGGAAACCTATCCCGAATTCTGTGCGCGTGTGTTCAACCGAAAGTCCGCTGCATGACCGACGCCATCCCCATGATCGAAGGCAAGGGCCTGGCCCGTTCCGCAGGCGCCCTCGCCGGGCTGAAGGTGATCGACCTGACCCGCGTCCTCGGCGGCCCCTACTGCACCATGATCCTCTCGGACCACGGGGCGGAGGTGATCAAGCTCGAACCGCCGCAGGGCGATGAGGTGCGCGACTGGGGCCCACCCTTCCATGAGGGCGACGCCAGCTACTACATCGGCGTGAACCGCAACAAGAAATCCGTGGGCCTGGACCTCGCCAAGCCCGAGGGCCGGCAGGTGCTGCTGCGCCTGCTGGAGGAAGCGGATGTGCTGGTGGAGAATTTCAAGCCCGGCAGCATGGAGAAA
>JAPLOK010000224.1 GCA_026400775.1 Alphaproteobacteria bacterium
CGGGCCTGTTCATCATCAGCATCGACCCCGAAGCCTTTCTCCAGGAGAACCCCCAATGACCACCGCGCCGCGCCTGCTGCACACCATGCTGCGTGTGGGCAATCTCGACCGCAGCGTCGCTTTCTACACCCGCCTGATGGGCATGAAGGAAATGCGCCGGCGTGACGTGCCCGAGGGCAAGTACACGCTGGTCTTCGTGGGCTATGGCGATGAGACCAGCCAATGCGTGCTGGAACTGACCTACAACTACGGTGTGGACAGCTACGAGATGGGCGGCGCCTTCGGCCACCTGGCCATCGGCGTGCCTGATGTGAAGGCGACCTGCGACACGCTGCGCGCCGAGGGCGTGAAGATCACGCGTGAGCCCGGGCCGGTGAAGTTCGGCACCACCATGATCGCCTTCGTCGAGGACCCGGACGGGTACAAGATCGAGCTGATCGAGCGCGCCTGACATTGCGATGACACGGCGCGGGGAGTAGCGTCCGCGCCGTCCAACCACCCGGAACACACCATGCAACTGACCGCCGACCGCCTGGACCGCATCGCGCCCAGCCAGACCATCACCGTGACCGCCAAGGCCCGTGCCCTGAAGGCCGCGGGCCGCGATGTCATCGGGCTGTCGAGCGGCGAGCCCGATTTCGACACCCCGCGCAATGTGAAGGATGCCGCTATCCGCGCGATCGAGGCCGGTGAGACCAAGTACACCGATGTCGCGGGCACGCCGGCGCTGCGAAAGGCGGTCTGCGAGAAGTTCAAGCGTGACTCGGGCATCGACTACAAGCCTGAGGAGATCATCATCGCCACCGGCGGCAAGCAGGTGATCTTCAACGCGCTGCTGGCCACCATCAACCCGGGCGATGAGGCGATCATCCCCGCACCCTGCTGGGTGTCCTATCCGGATATCGTGGCTCTCGCCGAAGGCACGCCGGTGATCGTGCCCTGCGGCCAGAATGCCGGCTTCAAGATGACCGGCGAACAGCTGGAAGCGGCGATCACGCCCAAGACCAAGTGGTTCATCCTGAACAACCCCTGCAACCCGACGGGGGCGGCCTATAACGCGGCCGAATTGAAGCAACTCACCGATGTGCTGATGCGCCACCCGGATGTCTGGGTCTTCACCGACGACATCTACGAGAAGCTCGCCTATGACGGCTTCAAGCCCGCCACCGTGCTGGAGGTGGAACCCCGCCTGCGCGACCGCACGGTCACGATGAATGGCTGCTCCAAGGCCTATGCGATGACCGGCTGGCGCATCGGCTTCGCCGGCGCTCCGGTGGCACTCATCAAGGCGATGGACAAGCTGCAGGGCCAGTCCACCAGCAACACCTCATCCATCAGCCAGGCCGCCGCGATCGAGGCGTTGATCGGCCAGCAGGACAGCATCCAGGACATGGTTGCGGTCTATAAACGCCGCCGGGACATGGTCGTGGAGATGCTGAATCAGGCGCCTGGCATCCGCTGCCACAAGCCGGAAGGCGCGTTCTATGTGTTCCCCTCGGTGCATGGCTGCCTGGGCAAGACCAGCAAGGGCGGCAAGAAGATCGAGACCGACAAGGACTTCGTGGAAACCCTGCTGGAGGAAGAGGGTGTGGCCGCCGTGCACGGCAGCGCCTTCATGTTCGACGGGCATTTCCGCATCAGCTACGCGACCAGCGATGACGCGCTGCGCGAGGCCTGCACGCGCATCCAGCGCTTCTGCGCCGGGTTGAAGTAAGCCCGAGCCCGATCCGATCAGGCTGCACAGCCTGATCGGTGAATCGGTCTCGCAAACGCCTCAGGCCGCCGCCAGCCTTCTGCTCCGCGCCCGCAGATCCTGCCACAGCGCCAGTGCCACCGCAGCACCCATGCTGGCAGCCGCCAGCAGCAACATGCCCTGCGCATGGCCCTGGTCCAGTAGCAGCCCGAAGGCCGGCGGGCCGAAGATGCCGCCGATATTGAACCCCGTGCTGACGATGCCAAACACCGTGCCGGCCTGGCCCGCAGGCGCTGCCGCGCGCACCAGCATGTCGCGCGAGGGCATGATCATCCCGGCCAGGAAGCCGCCAAGCGCCATGCACAGCGTCAGCATCAGCGCGTCCATCCGCACCAGCGCCACCAGCAGCAACACCAGCCCCGCAGCACCAAAGCCGCCGGCGGCGACCACGCCATGCCGTCGCGTGCGGTCCGCGACCCAGCCGCCCACCAGCACGCCGGCGGCACTCGCCGCGAGCCAGGCGGTCAGCGCCATATTCGCCGCCGTCAGCGAGACGCCGTTCAATTCCTGCCAGGCCGGCACGCCAAAGCCCTGCACCGCGCCCGATGACAGCGTGATCAGCATGAAGAACACGAACAGCATCATCACCGCGCCGGTCAGCACGCGTGGCGCGCGGCCGGGGGCGCGGGCGGCGCGCGGCGCCGTGCGCTCCGACATCGCGGCCCGCAGCAAGGGCAGGGCGGCCAGCGGCCCCAGCAGCCCGGCCACGATCAGCGCGCCATGCAGCCCGAACAGCCAGGCCGCGCCCAGCATGAAGCCCGGCGCCAATGCGCCGCCGGCGAAACCCGCAAAGGTGTGGATGGAAAAGGCGCGGCCCACCCGGCCCTCACCGATCGTGCTGCCCAGGATAGCGTAGTCGGCCGGGTGGTAGGTGCTGTTGGCCAGCCCCGCCATGGCGGCCGCGACCAGGATCATGGAATAGCTGCCGGTCAGCCCGGCCAGGATGAAGGCCGCGCCGCCCAGCATCAACCCCGCCACCAGCACGCGATGCGCGCCGACACGGTCCACCACCACGCCGGTCGGCGCCTGGGTGAGTGCGGAGACGATGTTGAACACCGTCATCGCAAGGCCGAGTTCGAGGAAGGAGACGCCGAGTTCGTCACGCAGCAGCGGGAAGAGCGGCGGCAGCACCAGGATATGGACGTGGCTGACCGCATGCGCGCCGGAAATGGCCACCAGGCTGCGCTTTTCATCCGCGGTGAACATCAATGCGCCTCCGCCCAGTTGCGGCCATGCCCTACTTCCACCAGCAGCGGCACGCTTAGCGCGGCCACGTTCTGCATGGTGTCGCGCAGCACGGCGGCGGTGGCCTCGATCTCGGCCTCGGGCACTTCCAGCACCAGTTCGTCATGCACCTGCAGCAGCAGGCGTGCGCGCAGGCCGGTCAATGCGGCGGGCAGGCGCACCATGGCACGCTTGATGACTTCCGCCGCACCGCCCTGGAAGGGCGCGTTGATCGCCTGGCGTTCGGCGCCGGCGCGCAGCATGGGGTCCTTGGCCGCGATGTCGCGGATCCATAGGCGCCGGCCGAAGGGCGAGAGCACATAGCCGTTGGTGCGCGCCTCCTCCTTCAGCCGCTCCATCTCCGCGCGGATGCCGGGATATTGGCGGAAATAGGCATCGATGATGCCGCGCGCCTCGCCGGCCGGAATGCCCAGCTGCGCCCCCAGCCCGAAGGCGGACATGCCGTAGATGATGCCGAAATTGATCGCCTTGGCGCGGCGGCGCGCCTCGCGGTCCACTTCCGCGCGCGGAATGCCGAAAATGTCGGACGCGGTGCGGGCGTGGATATCATCGCCTTGCGCGAAGGCTTCCCGCAGCGTCGGCACATCGGCCATGTGCGCGAGAAGGCGCAGCTCGATCTGGCTGTAGTCGGCGCTCATCAGCACATGGCCCGGCTCGGCCGCGAAGGCCTCGCGGATGCGCATGCCCTCCTTGGTGCGGATGGGGATGTTCTGCAGGTTGGGCTCGGTGGAGGAGAGGCGGCCGGTACTGGTCACCGCCATGGCGAAATCCGTGTGCACGCGGCCATCGGGGCCGATGGCGTTGGACAGGCCCTCGACATAGGTGGATTTCAGCTTGGCGATCTGCCGGTGTTCCAGCACCGCGCGCGCCAGTTCCACGCCTTGCGCCGCCAGTTCCTCCAGCACCTTGGCATCCGTCGAATAGGCGCCGGTCTTGCCCTTCTTGCCGCCCTTCAGACCCATCTCGTCGAACAGGATTTCGCCCAGCTGCTTGGGCGAGGCGACGTTGAAGGCGCGCCCGGCGAACCTGTGGCAATCGGCCTCCAGCAGCACCAGGCGTTCGGCGAAATCATCGCCGATGCGGCGCAGTTCGACGCCATCCACCTTGATGCCCGCGGTCTCCATCGCCGCCAGCACGGGCACCATGCGGCGCTCCATCTGTTCGTACAGCGCGAGCGATTGGGTGGCGCGCAATTCCGGGCGCAGCTTGTGCCACAGGCGCAAGGTGACGTCGGCATCCTCGGCGGCATAGGCGGTGGCGCGGTCCAAGGGCACCGCATCGAAGGTCACGCGCTCCTTGCCCTTGCCGGTGACCTGGTCGTACGGGATGGGCGCGTGGCCCAGATGCCGCAGCGACAATTCATCCATGCCCTGGCCATGCCGCCCGGCATCCATGCTGTAGGAGATCAGCATGGTGTCATCGACGGGCGCGATGGTGGCGGCGCCATTCTGCGGCTGCGCCATCACCTCGATATCGTATTTCGCATTGTGCAGGATCTTCAGCACGGCGGGGTCGGCCAGCACCGGCGCCAGCAAGGCGAGCGCGGCCTCCTGCGCCAGTTGCTCCGGCGCCGGCCCGTCGAGCAGGCCGCCCTGGCCGCCATGGCGCAGCGGCACATAGGCCGCACGCCCCGGCGCGGTCGCCAGCGCAATACCCACCAGCCGCGCATTCAGCGCATCCAGGCTGTCGGTCTCGGTGTCGAAGGCCAGCACGCCCTCATGCCCTGCCAGGAATTCGCGCAGTGCGGCGTCGGTGGTGATGGTGACGTAAGGCCCGAAAGGCACATCCTGCGGCGTTTCCGGCGCCGCGGGCGCGGCCGCAACACGGGCGGGAATGCTGGCCTTCGCGTCATCCAGACCCAGCCGCGCCAGCAGGGAACGAAAACCCTGTTGGCGGAAAAACCCAGCCAGCCGCGCGGTTTCCGGCGCGCGCGCCACCAGCGCCTCCACCGGCTCGGGCATGGGCGAATGCGCGTCCAGCGCCACCAGCCGCTTGCTGATGCGCGCCTTCTCCGCGTGTTCGATCAGCGCCTCGCGCCGCTTGGGCTGCTTGATCTCCGCCGCACGTGCCAGCAGCGATTCCAGATCACCATATTCGTTGATCAACTGCGCCGCGGTCTTGATGCCGATGCCCGGCACGCCCGGCACATTATCCGTGGCATCGCCCGCCAGCGCCTGTACATCCACCACGCGATCGGGGGCCACGCCGAATTTCTCCAGCACCTCCGGCGCGCGAATGGGCTTCTGCTTGATCGGGTCCAGCATCTCCACCTGGTCGCCGATGAGCTGCATCAGATCCTTGTCGGAGGAGACGATGGAAACCCGCCCGCCTTCCTGCACCATCACGCGCGCATAGGTCGCGATCAGGTCATCCGCCTCGAAGCCCGGCTGCTCCAGTCGCGCGACACCAAAGGCATCAGTCGCCTCGCGGATCAGGGCGAATTGCGGGCGCAACTCCTCCGGCGGCTCGGGCCGGTGCGCCTTGTACTCGGGGTAGATGTCATTGCGGAACGTCACCCGCGCACTGTCGAACACCACCGCGATATGGCTGCCCGCATGCTGCTCCAGGAAGCGGCTCAGCATCGAGCAGAAGCCGAACACGGCATTCACATGCGTCCCATCCGCGCGCGTCATCGGCGGCAGCGCATGGAAGGCCCGGAAGATGTATCCCGACCCGTCGATCAGGATGAGGTGGCGTTCAGTGCCCGTGGTCATCGCCGGCGCCCTCGGCCAGCACATAGGTGCGGCTGCAATAGGGGCAGGTGGCCTGATCGTGTTCGATGTGCAGCATGACCATGGGGTGTCCCAGTGCGCCGCCGCCGCCATCGCAAGGCACATTGCGGCTGTTGGCGGTGATCTTGTCGTCGGGTGTCACGCCGGGGGTCAGCCTGGGGCTGTAGCCGGTGATTTGCGGGTCGCGCATGGTGGGCGTTCCTTTCCGCGCATGGCTTAGCCTGAAAAATCGCGCTGGACCATCGCGCGCCGCACCCATATGCGTGGCGCATGATCAAAGAACCCGCCATTGCCGTCACCGGCCTGCGCAAGACCTATCAACCGCGTGGCAACGCCCCGGCGAAGGAGGCGCTGAAGGGCATCGACCTGGCCGTGCCGCGCGGCAGTTTCTTCGGGCTGTTGGGACCGAATGGCGCCGGTAAATCGACGTTGATCAACATCCTGGCCGGCGTCGTAACCAAGACCGCAGGGTGCGCGCAGGTCTGGGGTATCGACCTGGATGCGGACCCGATCGCGCTGCGCCGGAAAATCGGCATCGTGCCGCAGGAATTGAACCTGGACCCCTTCTTCACGCCAAAGGAAGCGATGGAGTTGCAGGCGGGCCTGTGGGGCGTGCCGCCGCGCGCACGGCGCACCATGGAAATCCTGGAATCCGTGGGCCTGGCGGACAAGGCCAATGCCTATGCGCGCAGTCTTTCGGGCGGCATGCGCAGGCGTTTGCTGGTCGCCAAGGCAATGGTCCACAGCCCGCCCGTGCTGGTGCTGGACGAACCCACCGCCGGCGTCGATCTGGAGTTGCGAGAACAACTCTGGACCATGATCCGCGGGTTAAACCGGGCCGGCACCACCATCGTGCTGACGACGCATTACCTGGAAGAAGCGCAGTCGCTCTGCGACGAGATCGCCATCATCGGCGATGGCCGCGTGATCGCGCATGACAGTACGGCGAATCTGCTGGCGCAGATGGATGACAAGGCCGTGGCGATCACACTCGCGGCCGACATCGCGGCGCTGCCCGAGAGCCTGGCGCGCTTCAACGCCAAGCTGGAATCGCCGCGTCGCATCGGCTTACGTTTCCGCGCCCGCGAAACCGCCATGGAATCCGTGCTCGACGCGCTGCGCGCCGAAGGCATGTCCATCGCCGACATCTCCACGCGCGAGGCCGATCTCAACGACATCTTCCTGCGCCTGACGCGCGAGGCCCGCGCCGCGTGAGATGGCTCGCCGCCCTCGCACTGCTGCTCTCGGCCTGCGCGCCGACGCTCCGCCCGGCGGGCCCACACATCCGCAGCGCTGCCATTGAATCCTGGGCAGCGCCCGCGCAGCCGAAACGCCCCAGCCCATGGGCGCTCGCGCCCGCGCCGCCGCCGCCGCAGCCCGCCGGCCCCACACCCACCGCGGCACTGATCATGCCCGATGGCATGGCGCTCGCCCTGCGCGCCTGGCCGGCCGCGAACCCGCGCTTCGTCGTGCTGGCGCTGCACGGCTTCGGCGACCATGGCGGCAACACATGGGTCGAGGGCGCGCCGCTGCTGAACGCCGGTGGCGCCACCGTTTATGCCTATGACCAGCGCGGCTTCGGCTACTCCGCGCATCGCGGCATCTGGCCCGGCGCGCCGACATTGGTGGCGGACGCGCGGGAGGCAGCACGCCTCATCGCCGCACGCCATCCCGACCTGCCGATATTTCTGCTGGGCGAGAGCATGGGGGGCGCGGTCGCCATCGTCGCCGCGCAGCAACCAGGCCCGATCCGCGGCGTCATCCTGATGGCGCCCGCCGTCATCGCGCGCGGGCAACTGCCCGCCTTCGCGCACGCCTTGCTCGATGGCGCGACGGCGCTGGCGCCTGCACTCGGCGTCTTCGCGGGCGCTGGTGGCATCACCGCCAGCGACAATGCTGCCGCCTTGCGCCGCTTCGGCGCCGACCCGCTGACGTTGCGCGTGGTGCGGCTCGACATGATGCAGGGCCTTGTGGACCTGATGGACGAGGCCGTCGCTGCACTGCCCGGCTGCTGCACCGTGCCGGTGCTGGTGCTGAATGGCGGGCGCGACCAGGTGGTGCCCATCCGCATCCAGCGCCGCGTGCTGCGCGCGCTGCCAGAGCGCGAAGGGCGGCGCATCGTCCACTACCCCAGCGGCTTCCATCTGATGCTGCGCGACACCATTCGCGAACAGGTCGCGCGTGACCTGCTGGCCTGGATGGCGGACCCCCGCGTGCCCATCGCCGCCGAGGCCGCGGCGCGCGATTGGCTAAGGTGAAAAAGCACCGGCCTCGATGCGCGGCGCGCGGCCTGCGATCATGTCGGCCACCACCCCCGCACTGCCCATCGCCAGCGTAAACCCCAAGGCACCCTGGCCGAGATTGCAATGCAGATTGGGCCAGCCCGGCGCCGGCCCCAGCATCGGCAGGCTCGTGGGCGTGGCGGGCCGCAGCCCTGTCCAGGGCCGCAATTCGCGCCAGTGGCTCGCATCCGGAAAGGTGCCGCGCGCCTGGCGCAGCAGTGTGTCCAGGCGGGCATTGTCGAAACGCAGATCGGCGCCCACCAGATCCGCCATGCCGGCGATGCGCAGCCGCGAACCCAGCCGCGCATAGACCACCTTCTGCGAGATGTCGGTTACGCTGACAGCTGGTGCCACGCCCGTGATCGGCACAGTCAGCGAATAGCCCTTCAGCGGGTATATCGGCACATCCAGCCCGAGCGGCCGCGCCAATGTGCGCGTGCCCATGCCGAGTGCCAGCACGAAGGCATCGGCCTCCTGCACGCCATGCGGCGTGGCAGCACCCACCACGCGCCCGCCCGCGGTCAGCAACTGCGTCACGCGCGTGCCGAAGCGGAAGCTCACATCGAAATTCGACGCGCGCAGCACGCGCATGAGTTCGGCGCAGAACAGCTGGCAATCACCCGCGTCTTCGCTCTCCGTCCAGACGCCGCCGGCGATCCGCGATGCGATGGATGCCAGGGCCGGTTCGCGCGCGAGGCATTCGGCGCGGTCCAGCACCTCCTGCCGGCTGCCCATGCGCGCCTGCAATTCCACCTGCGCGCGCGCACCTGCCAGGCCGGCGTCATCGGGATAGACCACCAGCTTGCCGCTGGCGCTGAAGGCGAAATCGATCCCTTCGCGCGTCAGCACATCATGCGTAAGTTCGCGCGACAGCGCCGCGAGCCGCAGCAGCGCCGCTGTCGTGGCGTTCGATTGCGCCGCCGTGCAGGCACGCCAGAAGCGCCAGAGCCAACGAAGCTGGTGCCAGGTGAAGTCAGGGCGCAGCCGCATCGGGCCATCCGGATCGGCCAGCCAGCCCGGCAGCTTCCACGCCACACCCGGTGCCGCGAAAGGCGCCACATAGCTGTACGAAAGCTGCGCGCCATTGGCGAAGCTGGTGACCATGCCCGGGCCAGGCTCGGCGTCCAGCACCGTCACTGCATGGCCATCGCGCGCCAGCTGATAGGCGGTGGCCAGCCCCACCACGCCCGCGCCAAGAATGCAAACGCGCATCAGTTCAGCCGCATGCCGGGGTAGCGGAACATGCCGTCCGGATAGGCCACGAAACCCTGCAGGCGGTCGGTATGCGCCCAGGTGTTTCGGCGGTGCCAAAGCCAGATATAGGGCAGGTCGCGCAGCAGCGTCGCGGCCGCGCGTTCATAGTGGGCGCGGCGAGCGGCATCGAGCGGTTCGGCGCGGCCGGCGGCGAGTGCGGCTTCGACCTCAGGCACGCAGTAGCGGCCATCATTGTTCGGCCCGCCACAGCCGACATGGAAGCTGATATTGCCATCCGGGTCGGCACGGCCGCCCCAGAATCCGATGCCGCCTTCGAAGGCGCCTTGCGTGTTGGCGCGCACATAGGCGCCGATCTCCATGGCGGTGATCTCCACGCGAATGCCGGCCTCGGCGGCCATCGCCTGGATCACTTCGGAGGCCTGCATGAGTTCGGGCTGGTTCGGCGTGTTCAGCCGCAGCACCGGGTTGGCGATGCCGGATTCCAGCACCAGCCGCCGCGCGCGCGGCAGATCGCGCGCCGGCACCGGATGGGCGCGGGCATAGAGCGGATGATCCGGTGCCACCCATTGGTTGCCCGCCAGCGCCTCACCCTGGAAGACGACGCGCACCAGCGCCTCGCGGTCAATTGCCGCGTCCAGCGCCGCGCGCAATGTCGCGCTGCGACCGAAGGCGGATTGCGCGCCGGCCGCGTTGGCGACGTTGAAGCGGATGAAGTTATGGCCCAGTTCCACGGCATTCGCCGTGCGCAGCCCGCGTTGCGCGCGCAGGATGGGCAGGTCCGTCGGCGCCACACGCTCCATCAATTCCACCGCGCCCGCGCGCAGGTTCTGTAGCCTGATGTTTCCATCGGCGATGGGGCGGAAGATCACGCGCTCGATATGGATGTTTTGCGCGTTCCAATGGCCCGTGTTGCGTTCCAGTACGATGCGGTCGAGAGCCACGCGCTCGCGCAGCCGGAACGGCCCATTGCACAGTGGCGCGTTGCGCTCGGCGTTGCGCGGGCTGACCATCATGCCGCCGCGCGTCACCAGGATGGAGAG
>JAPLOK010000385.1 GCA_026400775.1 Alphaproteobacteria bacterium
CCGTTCGGGCGATGCGCTGGCGGGCGTCGCGGCCGGCAGCGCTGCCGAACGCGTGGCCGCGCAATACGCGCTGGCCGATCTGCCGTTGCGCCATTTCCTGCACGAAGCGGTGGTGCCCTACGAAGCGGATGACGTCACGCGCCTTATCCTGGACAGCCATGACGCCGCGGCCTTCGCGCCCATCGCGCACATGACCGTGGGCGCGCTGCGCGACCATCTGCTGGACGCGCCCGATACCGCCGCGCTGGCCCCCGGCCTGACGCCCGAAATGGTCGCCGCCGTCTCCAAGATCATGCGCGTCTCGGACCTCATTTCGGTGGCGCGGAAATGCCAGGTCACCACGCGCTTCCGCAACACGATCGGGCTGCCCGGTACCCTCTCGATCCGCCTGCAACCCAACCACCCGACCGATGACGCGCTCGGCGTCGCCGCCGGTGCGCTGGACGGGCTGCTGCTCGGCGCCGGCGATGCCGTGATCGGCGTGAACCCCGCCACCGACAACATCGAAACCGTGATGCGCCTGCTGGAGATGCTGGACCATATCCGCACGCGCTTCGACATTCCCACGCAAAGCTGCGTGCTCTCCCACATCACCACCACCATGGTCGCGATGCAGCGCGGCGCGCCGGTGGATCTGGTATTCCAATCCATCGGCGGCACGCAGGGCGTGAATGAGAGCTTCGGCGTCTCGCTGGCATTGCTGGCCGAGGCGCAGGACGCGGCCCGCGCCCTGAATCGCGGCGGCCCGAACGTGATGTATTTCGAAACCGGCCAGGGCAGCGCGCTATCAGCCAACGCGCATCACGGCGTGGACCAGCAGACGCTGGAATGCCGCGCCTATGCCGTGGCGCGCCGATATGCGCCGTTGCTGGTCAATTCCGTCGTCGGCTTCATCGGCCCGGAATACCTGTTCGACGGCAAGCAGATCCTGCGCGCCGGCCTCGAGGACCACATGTGCGGCAAGCTGCTTGGCCTGCCGATGGGCGTGGACATTTGCTACACCAACCACGCCGAAGCCGACCAGGACGACATGGACGCGCTGCTGACCTGCCTGGCCAATGCCGGCGTCACCTACATTATGGGCGTGCCAGGCGCGGATGACGTGATGCTCGCCTATCAATCCACCAGCTTCCATGACGGGCTCTATGCACGCCGGATCACCAGCAGGCGGGCCGCGCCGGAATTCGAAGCCTGGATGGCGCGCATGGGCGTGGGCGGCGATGCGCCGCGGCTGGAACCCGCGCTGATCGGCCTGGAATGAACCTGACGCTGCGCCGATTCACCGATGCGCGTGTGGCGCTTGGCCGCGTGGGAGACGCGCAGCCGGTTGCCGCGCATCTGGCCTTCCAGGCGGCGCACGCGCAGGCGCGCGATGCCGTGTGGTCCGCGCTGGATGTGCCCGCCTTGCAGGCCGCGCTGCCCGACGCGATCGCCGTGCGCAGCCAGGCGCGTGACCGCCGCGAATACCTGCTGCGCCCGGACCTGGGTCGCGCGCTGGCGCCCTGCGATCTGGCGCGCGCGGAAGGCGCCTTGGTGTTCGTCATCGCCGACGGGCTGTGCGCCACCGGTGTGCAGGCACAAGCCGCCGCGGTGATCGCCGCCGCGCGCCCCATGCTGCGCCTGCCCATCGGCCCCGTGATTATTGCCGAACAGGCGCGGGTGGCACTGGGCGACGCCATCGGCCAGGCCATGGGCGCGGCCGCCATCGCCATGCTGATCGGCGAGCGGCCAGGCCTCTCGGCGCAGGACAGCCTGGGCATCTACCTCACCTGGGCGCCGCGCATTGGTCGCACCGATGCCGAGCGCAACTGCATCAGCAATGTGCGCCCCGGCGGTCTGTCCGCCATCGATGCCGCGGCGAAACTGGCCTGGCTTCTGCACGCAGCGCAGGGCCTCGGCGCCACCGGCGTGGCGCTGAAGGACGACATGCCAGCGACACCCCTGCTGCCATGATCACCATCACCCGCCGCATCGCCATCGACCCTGCCGAACTGCAGGAGGATTTCCTGCGCAGCTCCGGCCCCGGCGGGCAGAATGTGCAGAAGGTGGAGAGCGCCGTGCAGCTGCGCTTCGATATCCGGAATTCACCCAGCCTGCCCGATGATGTGCGCGCCCGCGCCGAACGTCTGGCCGGTTCGCGCCTGACGAAGGATGGCGTCATCGTCATCACCGCTCAGCGCTTCCGCATGCGCGAGCGCAACCGCGACGACGCGCTGGAACGCTTGGTCGCATTGCTGCGCGAGGCCGCGACACCGCCCCCCCCGCCACGCCGCGCGACCAAGCCCACCAGGGGCAGCAAGGAGCGCCGACTGGATGGCAAGGCGCGCGATGCGCGCACCAAGGCGATGCGCGGCAAGCCCGTTTCAGATTAAGCGCTGATGCCGGTGCGCGCGGCAAGCTCGCGCCACAGCGGCACTTCCTCCGCCAGGCGCGCGGCCAAGGGTGCCGGGCCTTCCAGCCGCAGCACCGCGCCGCTTTCGGCCATGCGCGTGGCGAGTGCAGAGCCTTCGCGCAGGGGCTGCAAGGCGGCCACGATGCGTTCGGTCAGCGCTGCCGGAAAGCCGCGCGGACCCAGCATCGCGTACCAGATCCGCATGCTGTAGCCCGGCACGAATTCGGCCAGTGCCGGCACGCCAGGCAGCTGGGGCACACGCTCGGGCGCAGTGACGCCGAGGGCGACCATCCGCCCCTCGCGCACATGCGGCACGCTCTCGATCAGGCCGGTTACCAGCATGTCCGTATCGCCCGCCAGCAGCGCGCCCGAGGCCTGGCCGGCGCCGCGATAGGGCACGTGCAGCAGCTCCACCCCCGCGCGCTGCGCGAACAGCGCGCCTGCCAGATGCGTCGTGCTGCCCGCGCCCGATGATGCGTAGGAGACACTGCCCGGCCGCGCCCGCGCGCGCGCCAGCAGCGTGGGCAGGTCTGGCGAACCGGCGCGCGCCACGAGTGCCATCGGCGCGTCGGACACCAATGTGATCGGCGTCAGATCGCGCAGCGGATCGAAGCCCGCATCGCGCATCAGCGCCGGCAGAATCGCGACGGAGGAGGTGGTCACCAGCAGCGTGTGCGGGTCGTTCTCCCGCACCACGAGCTGCACACCGAGCGCGCCACCCGCGCCGGGCCGTGCCTCCACCAGGAAGGGTTGCCCCAGCGCCTGGCCCAGGCGTTCAGCCATGATCCGGGTGGGGATTTCCACCGGCCCGCCGGCGGCAAAGGGCACCACCACGCGCACCGGGCGGGTGGGCCAGGCCTGGGCGCGGGCGGGCAAGGCCAGGAACGGCGTGGACAGAATGGCACGGCGCTGCATGGTGAGCCTCCCGGCGGAAAACGGTTGATGCAGTCAACCATCGCCCATAGCCTGCCGGCAACCTTCAAGGAGGAACGCGATGCTTCGCCGCACCATGCTGCTTGCCGGGTTGGCCACGCCGGCCCTGGCCCAACGCTTCCCCGACCGCGCGATCCGCATGCTGATCCCCTTCGCCGCCGGCGGCCCCGCCGACCTGCTGGGCCGCATCTTCGCCGATGCGCTGGGCCAGGCCCTGGGTGGGACCGTGGTGGTCGAACCAAGGCCCGGCGCCGGCGGTGCCACCGCGCTGGAAGCCACCGCGCGCGCCGCGCCAGATGGGCATACGCTGGTGCTGGCCGGCGCGGGCGGCTTGTCGGTCGTGCCCTTCCTGGGGCCGATGCCGATCGACGTGTTCCGCGACCTGGCACATCTGACATTGGTGGCGCGCGTGGTGCAGGCGATCGCGGTGCATCCGGCCAGCGGCATCACCGACATTGCATCGCTGGTCGCCGCCATGCGCGCGCGGCCTGGCGGCGGCACCTATGGCTCCGCGGGGGTCGGCAGCACCACGCATCTGGGTGCGGCGATGCTGGCGCGCGAGGCCGGGTTCGAAGCGACGCATGTGCCCTATCGCGGCATCGCGCCGGCATTGACCGACCTGATCGGCCGGCGCGTGGATTTCGTCATCGCCGACCTGCCGGCGCTGCGCGGCCAGGTGGATGCAGGCGCGCTGCGGCTGATCGCGCTGACCACCGGCGCGCGCACGCCCAGCATGCCGCCGGTGCCCACCACCGTGGAACTCGGCCTGCCGCGGGTGAATTCCGACAACTGGTACAGCCTGGCCGGGCCCGCGGCCTTGCCCGCGCCGCTGCGCGAGGCGCTGCTGACCGCCAGCGCCACGGCATTGCGCGATCCGCGCGTGGTGGGCGAATTCGCCCGCAATGGCGCGCTGGCTGCACCCCTCTCGCCCGAGCAGACGCTGGATTTCATTCGCTCCGAACAGGCCAAATGGGCCCCGCTGGTGCGCGAGACGGGCGCGGCGCAGAATTGAGTTTTGGCGCGCCGGGCCACCCGGCGCGATAGCAAGGACGGTCATGCGCTTCGCCGCTGTTTCGAGACTGCTGTTGCAGGCGCTGGGCGCGATGTTCGTGCAGCAGACCTTCGCCGCGATGGGCCGCAACATCCCCACCGTCATCGCGCCGGCCATCCTGGATGACCTCTCGATCGACCCGGCATGGATCGGGGTCTATGTCGCGATCGGCGCGCTGGCGGCGCTGGTGTTCCAGCTGGGCTGCGGAAGCTACATCATCCGCTTCGGCGCGCTGCGCACCAGCCAGGCGGCGCTGCTGATGCTGGCCGTAGCACTGGCCGCCTGCGCGCTGGCCGGGCCGATGGCTATCTTCATTTTCGTGGCGGTGATCGGCGCGGGGGGCTCGGCGGTCTCCACGCCAGCATCATCGCATCTGCTGGGGCGCTATTCGCCGCCTCGCCAGGCGCCGCTGGTGTTCTCCATCAAGCAGACCGCGGTGCCGGTGGGGCTGTTGCTGGCAGGGCTGGCGGGGCCGGCACTGACCGGGCTGTGGGGCTGGCGCGCGGCGGTGCTGATCGGGGCCGCTGCCTGCGCCGGCTTCGCGCTGATGCTGGAACCGCTGCGGCGCGAATTCGACGCCGACCGCAAGCCCCAGACGCGCTTCCACCTCTCCGACCTCAGCGGCACCATCCGCGTCGTCACGCGGGGGCGGGAATTGCGTGCATTGTCGCTGGCCTGCTTCGCCTTCAACGGCTTGCAGACCGTCTTCACCGCCTACTTCGTGACCTGGCTGGTGGAGATGGGGCATGGCCTGGCCTTGGCCGGCGCGGTGTTCTCACTGGCGATGATCGTTGCCGTTCCTGGGCGCATCGTATGGGGCTGGGTGGGCAGCACCATCGCGCAGCCGGGCACGGTGATGGGCTGGCTGGCACTGGGCATGGCGGTGGGCGCGGTGGCGCTGGGGCTGACTGGCGCGGGCACATCGCTGGTGCTGATCGGTGCGGTCGCGATCGTCATCAGCCTGACAGCGCTGTCATGGCATGGCGTGCTGCTGTCCGAGGCAGCGCGGCTGGCGCCCGAGGGGCTGCGCGGGGCGGCCACGGGGGGCGTGTTGTCGTTCGGGCAATTGGGGGGGCTGCTGTTGCCGTTGGCCTATTCGGCCAGTCTTTGGGCGACCGGCGGGCACGGCCTGGGCTTCGCGCTGTGCGGCTTGCCGGCGTTGGCGGCGGGCATCGCGTTGCTGGCGCGGCGTCAGCCGAACAGCTTCTCGCGATAGGTGCCGGGCGCGTATTGGCGCTTGTAGGCGCCGCGTTCCTGCAAGGCGGGGACCAGCCATTCCACCGCCTCTCGCCAGCATTCCGGGGCCACGGTGCGGGAGAGGTTGAAGCCATCCGCACCCGTGGCGGCGGCGAAGCCGATCAGCGTCTCGACCACCTGGTCCACGCTGCCGGTGATGGGCTTCTGCCGGCTCCCCAGGATGAACTGGTCGATCAGGCCGCGCCTGGTCAGCACGCCGCCCGAAGCCCGCGCCATGGCGGTGACGTTGGATTGGATGGCGTTGCTCTCGGCGGTGATGGGTTCGTCCATGCCGAAGCGGTCGAAATCGATGCCGAGTGAGGCGGCTGCATGCGCCAGCGCGCCTTCGACGCTGGCATGGCGGCGGTAGTCTTCCAGCTTGTCGCGCGCCTCGGCCTCGGTGCGGCCCATCACCGGCGTGGCGCCCACGAAAACCATGATGCGGCGTGGTGCCGCGGCCGCACGCAAGGCGGTGATCTGCGCGCGCACTGCATCGGGCGGGCCGCCGTTCAGGAACACGCATTCGGCATGCTGTGCCGCGAAGCGGATGCCGCGCGCCGTGGCTCCCGCCTGGTACAGCACCGGCACGCGCTGCGGGCTGGGCGCCACCAGATGCGGCGCGTCCAGCCGATATTGTGGGCCTTCATGGCGGATGCGGCGAACCTTCGCCGGATCGGCATAGACACCCGCCGCGCGGTCAGCGCGGACTGCGTCATCATCCCAGGATTCACGCCACAGCCGCGTGACCACTTCCATGTATTCATCGGCCAGGTCGTAGCGGTCATCATGCTGCTGCTGGCGGTCCAGGCCGATGGCGCGGGCGGCGCTGTCCAGGTAGCCGGTCACGATGTTCCAGCCGATGCGGCCGTTGGTCAGGTGATCCAGCGTGCTCATGCGGCGCGCGAACAGGTATGGTGCCTCGTAGGACAGGTTGGCCGTCACGCCGAAGCCCAGATGCTGCGTCACCGCCGCCATGCCGGGCACCAGCAGCATCGGGTCCAGCAGCGGCACCTGCACCCCGTTGCGGATCGCGGCATCGGCGCTGCCGCCGAGCACGTCGTAGATGCCCAGCACATCGGCCAGGAACAGGCCGTCGAACAGCCCGCGTTCCAGCAGGCGCGCAAGATCGAGCCAGTGGTCCAGGCGGAGGTATTCGGTGGAGCGGTCGCGCGGATGCGTCCACATGCCATGCTGGATGTGGCCCACGCAGGCCATGTCGAAGGCGTTGAGGCGGATCATGGCGGTATTCTATCGCCCGGATCGAGCGGGTGTCTCGGCGTGGATCACCCCGGCGTCGTCGCATTCCGCACGATCTGCAACACGCTGCCCGCCGCCTGTTCCGCCGCGACATAGGCGATATCGCCCCAGAAGCGGTCCAGCCGGCCGGCGGGCACGCCTTCCACCTGCACCACCCGGCCGAGCTCCTGCCCGTCACGGCGCGTCACGATCCATTGCAGATCCACGATCTGCTCGTTGTTGCGCGCGGGGGCGATGCGCACTTCCGCGGTCAGGCCGTATTCGGCGCCTTCGGCCGCGTCCTGCACCACCCAGCCCAGGTTGGACATGAAGCTGCGCATGTGCCGAGCGAGTGCCTGCGCGCCATCGCCCGGCGCGCCACGCACCGGCAGGAAGCGGATGCGCGGTTGGGCGCCGGCCAGCGCGCCCGGGGAAGCGGCGGCGCGCGCGGCCTGGATGGAGAGCATCAGCCGTGTCAATTGCGGCACCGCGACCGCCGCGGATTGCCGCAGGATGGCGGGCGTGGGCGCCAGGAAAGCCTGGCCATTCACCACACCCTGTTCGCGGCCATCGGCGTCGGTCAGCACATAGCGCGGGCGGCGCATGGCGCCGGCATCGTCGATCAGGGTGGTCAGGCGCCAGTCCAGCGGCAGGGGTACGTCGGTGGCAAGGGCCGGCACTTCCTCGCGCTGCAGGCCCTCGACCAGGGCATCGGCCAGGATGCGGCCATTGGCGGGGTCCAGTCCCGGCGCCTCGGGCGGGATCACCGCCAGGCGGATGGCGAAGGGCACCGCCAGGAGGCGCGCATTGAGGCCGGGATTGCCGGCGAAGGGGCGCGGGTCCCGGCCGCAGGCTGCCAGGCTCAGCAGCGCGCCCAGCAGGAGCCGACGGTCACAGGATGACACAGGTCACCAGCAGGGTCAGAAAGCACATCACGCCGAACATCATGACATAGGGCATCTCAAACTCCGATGGCTGATAGCTGGTGCCCGATCGGGCCTTCGCCAGCCAGGGTGCGGCGTCGATGGCTGAAGAACAGCGCGGGGCCGGCCAGGGTATCATGGCCGGTGGTGGCCGCCCGCACCCCCGCTGCGCGCAGCCGCGCCACGCAATAGCCAGGCAGGTCGAAGCGCCAGAAGCCGGCGCCATCCGCCTTGAAGAAGCGCGCATCGGCGGCATCGCGCGCCAGCACGTCATCGCGCAGATCGGCGCGCACCTGGTAGCTGGCCTGGCCGATGCAGGGGCCGACCACGGCATGGATGTCGCGCGCGCCGAGGCCGCGCATGGCGTCGGCGGTGGCTTCCAGCACGCCCAGCACGGCGCCGCGCCAGCCGGCATGGGCGGCCCCGGCCACACGGGCGGTGGCGTCCAGGAACAGCACCGGCGCGCAATCGGCAGTCACGATGCCCAGCAGCAGGCCAGGGGTGCGCGTGACCAGCGCATCGGCGCGCGGGCGTACAGGTGGTGGCGCCTCCAGCACCGCGACATCCGCGCCATGCACCTGGTAGGCGCCGACCAGCGCGGCGGGCGCAAAGCCCAGGGCACGCGCGGCGCGGGCGCGGTTTTCGGCCACATTCGCGGGGTCATCGGCGCTGCTGATAGAGCAGTTCAGGCTGGCGTAGTTGCCCTGGCTGACACCGCCTTCGCGCGTGAAGAAGGCGTGCGGCGCGGCGGCAAGGGATGGATGGGTGATCATGTCTCGAAGCCGATCGGCGTGGGCAGGCTGGGGTCGCACAGGCACAGCGCCTTGAACAGCCGGCCCATGCCCTCGGGCGCGGTCAGGCGTTGCGCGCCGGAGAGGATCAGCCCCGCCTGGCGCGGTGCGGATTGCGCCAGCATGGCGGCGCGGGTGTTCAGCCCGAGGCGTTGCAGGAACAGGCCCTGCGGGATGGGGCCGTGGGTCGCGGCACCGGCGGCGCGGGCGGTCTCGGCCAGGGCCGCGAAATCGACATGCGCGGTCAGGTCGGCGCTGCCCGGTTCGGTCAGGGGGTCGGCGCGGGCATGGTCGCGGATGGCTTGCAGGGAATCGCCAGGGGCGGATTGCGCCGGGCCGTAATCCAGGAACAGCGCGGTGGCGCGGCGGGCGGCGAGCGCCGCGACCACATCATGCGCGGCGGCGCAATGTTCGCGGATGCTGCCATCGGCGTCGGGCGCCAAGGGGGGGTCCAGCGGCATGTTGGTGGGGTGTTCGGTGAAGGCGCCATCTTCCACGAAGCGTTCCATCCAGGTGTCGCCGCGGCGGATGAATTGGCGGATGGGCAGGGCGTCGAGGAATTCATTGGCGATGATGATGGCGGGGCCGGGCGGCAGGGCCTCAGCGCTGGGGTGCCAGCTGGCGGGAAGGTCGGCCAGGCGCGCGCGTTGGGCGGCGCTCAGGGCGGGCGAGGTTTCGACCAGCGCGACCCGCGCGGCGGCGGCGAAGCCTGGCGCCATTTGTGCGATGGCGCGCCAAGCATCGGCCATCAGCGTGCCGCGGCCGGGGCCCAGTTCGGCCAGCAGCACCTGGGCCGGGCGGCCCATCGCCTCCCAGGTGATGGCGGCCCATAGGCCCAGGCACTCCCCGAAGGCCTGGGAGATTTCGGGCGCCGTGGTGAAATGCGCCAGCGCATCGCCGCGCCCATAAAAGGCGGCGTTGGCGCGGGCCATGAAGTGGTCAAGCCGCAAGTGGTCACGCCCTTTTGGCACGGCGCATCAGCCAGATCCCGAACCCCAGCATCGGCAGCGACAGCAGCTGGCCCATGGTGGTGATGCCGGCGAGATACCCCAGATGCGCGTCCGGCTCGCGGAAGAATTCGCCGATGATGCGCGCCACGCCCATGCCCGCGATCAGCGCGCCGGTCAGGAAGCCCACGCGCGCGCGCAGTGCCGGGCGGCTGGCCAGGAACAGCATCACGCCCAGCAGCAGCGCGCCCTCCAGGAAGGCCTGGTAGAGCTGGCTGGGGTGGCGCGGGACCTGCAGCGGGTCAGTGGGGAAGATCATCGCCCAGGACACGCTGCTGGGCCGGCCGTAGAGTTCCGCATTGATGAAATTGGCGAGCCGGCCGAGCAGCAGCCCGATCGGCACGCCGACGGCCACGCGGTCACCGAAGGCCAGCGGGTTGATGTGCTGAGCGCGGGTGAAGAACCAGGCGGCGATGATCACGCCCAGCGCGCCGCCATGGAAGGCCATGCCGCCCTGCCAGATCATCGGGATTTCCCAAGGGTGGAACAGGTAGTGGCCGGGCCGGTAGAACAGCACATAGCCCAGCCTGCCGCCCAGAATGATGCCAAGCGTCGCCCAGGTGACGAAATCATCCGTCTGGCGCGGCGTGCCCACGGTGGGCGCGGCCTCGGCCACGCGGCGGACGATGCGCCAGCACAGCACGATGCCCGCGATATAGGCCAGCGCGTACCAACGAATGGCCAGCGGGCCGATCTGCAACGCCACGGGGTCGATCATCGGGAAGGCGATCACGGGAAGCATGCGGCCTCGTCTGTTGCAGCGCGGGAGGGTATAGGGGGTTTAAGCGTGGAGGGCACGATGACCGTACGAAGTCGTTTGGATGATGTGGCCGGTGTGGCAAGCGGTGCCTTCAGCCTTCTGTCAGGCCTGAAGGCCGAGGCGGAGGCGCTTGCCAAATCACGCGCCGATGCCTTCGCGCAGAAGATGGAACTGGTCCGGCGCGAGGAATTCGACGCGGTGCTGGAACTGGC
>JAPLOK010000073.1 GCA_026400775.1 Alphaproteobacteria bacterium
GCGGCGGTCGGCGAAGACCCAGAGGAACTTGCCTTCCTCCTTCTTGAGCACGCCCTTCTCGGCCAGTCGGTCCAGCAGTTGCGCGCGAAAGGCTTCGGCCTTGTTGCCTATCGTGCTGATCCAGTGCCGGCTGTCGCGCATGCCCTGGCTGGTGGTGAGCATGACCATGGTTTCGTCCAGCACGGCATCGCCGGTGGGCTTGTGGCTGGTGACCATGACGCGTTCGAGGTCGGTGTCGATGCGCAGCAGCAGCGACAATTCCATCAGGATGGCGCCGGCGATGGCGAAATCGGCGGCTGGCGGCGGCAGCCCCACAGGGCGGCCGGTGCGGTCATCGAGGAGGAGGAGGGTCATCTCCTCGGGCATGGAGAGTTGCATAGACCTACATTAGCCGGGCGTTGGCCGGTTCAGCAATCCTTCACCACCGCGCACGCAGCATGCGTCCATGGACCAGCCGCCCGAAGACCCGCGCGAGGCCCGCGCCCGCCTGCTGCGCCACATGACGGAGCTGCACCGCCTGCATCTGGCGCTGTTGGCCGACATGCGCGGGCTGAAGCGTTTCACCACCGAGGGGCGACCCTTGGTGGAAACTGAACTCGTCTCCGAGACGCTGGAGCAATATCTCTCGGCCACCGATGCGTTTCTGGAGAATATGCGCGGCCGGATGGAGGCGCGGCTTGGCCTGTTGCGGCGCGGCGAGCCGCTGGCCAATGGCCGGGCGGAGGATGCGCCCGGCCATGGTGGGTTCTGGCTGTTGTTCTCGCGGCTCTGCGCCTTGCTCCGGCGCATCGAACGCAAGGTGAGTTGAGGCGCCTTTCAGGTCGTGACGGGGCGAATGCCCGTCGCCACCGTGCGCTCATCCATGCGCCCATCCATCCGCAACCCGCGGCGCAACCCCCAGAAACTGATCAAATGCAGCAGCGGGAAATGCACTGCGCGATCGGCGGTCCAGCGCGCGATCTCGAAGGTGGCGCGTTCGCGCGCGCCGTCATCCATGATGGTGCTGGCGCGGTCCACCATGGCGTCCAGTTCCGGGTCGGAGAAGCGGCGCTGGTTGGAGACACCGGTGCGCGCCTGGGTGTTGAAGGTCTGCAGCATGTTAGCCGGGAAGTTCAGGCTCTCGATGCTGCCCCAGGACATTTGCGTGATGCCGAAATCCTGGCGCGCCGAACGCGCCACCCAGGCGGTGAAGGGCACCGCATCCACAGATGTCTGCACGCCGATGCGCGTCCACATCTGCGCCACCGCCTGCGCCATGCGGCTGTCGTTGGGCCAGCGGTCCGACGGCGTGCCGAGCACCAGGCGGAAGCCCTGCGGGAAGCCCGCCTCTGCCAGCAGCCGGCGCGACAGGTCGGGGTCGAAGGCGGGCAGTTGCAGGTTGGAGTCATGGCCCATGATGCCGCGCGCGAGCCATTGCGCGGATGGCACGGCCATGCCGTCCATCGCCGCCGCGACCAGGTTCTGGCGGTTGATCGCGTGGTTCAGCGCGCGGCGCACGCGCACATCCAGGAACGGGTTGGCCGGCAGCGGGCGGCCGGCATTGTCGGTCACACCAGGCACTTCGCCGGTGCGCGAGTAATCCGGCATGATGAAGCAGTAGCGCGTGGAGGGTTTCTCCGCGACCGTCACCCGCGCTTCGCGCCGCATGCGCGGCACATCGGTCAGGCTGATCTGGTCTATCACATCCACATCGCCGGCCAGCAAGGCCGCGCTGCGCGCGCTGTCATTGGCGATGAAGCGGTAGGAGACGCGTGCCCAAGGCTCCGGCGCGCCCCAGTAATTGTCCGAACGCACGAGTTCCGTGCGGTCGCCGGGGCGGTGCGAGGCAAACCGATACGCACCAGTGCCGATCGCGGCGCGACCGGCATTGTAGTCGTCAGTCGTCGCATTGGTGCCGACATGGCGCGAGACGATGAAGAAGGCGGAGATATCCTGCGGGAAGCTCGGCGTAGGCCGGCTGGTATGGACATGCACAGTATGCGGGTCGGGCGCCTCGACGCGCTGGAAGGTGCGCAGGAAGCTGCCGAAACCGCCTGGGCTGCCAGGCACGTTCGGCGCGCGTTGGAAGGTGAAGAGCACATCATCGGCGGTGAAGGGGCGGCCGTCATGCCATTGCACGCCCTGGCGCAGTTTGAGTTCCCATAGATTGTCGTTCAGCAGCCGCCATTCAGTGGCCAGCATGGGCTGCACATCGGTATCCGGGCCGCGCACGGTCAGGCTGTCATAGATGTGCGAGCACAGCATGTTGTTCGGCCCGGCATTGAAGAAATGCGGGTCGATCGAGGTGATGGAACCACCGATGGCGATGGTCAGTGTTGCACCTTGCGCGGCAGCGGGGCGCAGGCCCACGAGCGCGGGCGCGGCCAGGGCCGCGCGGCGGCCGATCATGAGGGACATGCGAAGCTCTCCTGATGGTCTGATGAACGTAACGTAATCCGTCGTGGCGTCCGCGCGCCAGCCCTAGTTGGTGGTGGGGCGACCGCCCATGGCCGATGTCCGCCCATCCATGCGCGGATCATGCACAAGGCCGCGCCGCAGCGCCCAGACATTTTGCAGATGCAACCGCGGGAAGCGCGGCACCTCGCGCGCCGTCCACTGCACGACGACGCGATAAGCGCCGGTACCGATGGCTGGGCTTTGCGCGGTTGCTGGCGCGCTTTGCAGGATCACCAGGCATAGCGCCTTGCGAATGGGCATATCCCGCGCCGCCGTCATGGCTTGACCTGGGAAAGCCTAGCGGGCTGAGGGGCGGGCTGCTAGGAGTCAATGACACTTTCGTCACGCGAGGGAGACGGGCGATGCGGATCACCACAGCGATGTGCGCGCTGGGCCTGATTGCCGGTGCGGCCCAGGGGCAGGCACAAGCGCAGACGATGACCATGGCCGTGGGCGCCCCGGTTACCAGCCTGGACCCGCATTTCCATCAGCTTTCGCCGAACAATGCGGTGGCGCAAATGGTGTTCTCGCGCCTCGTGGGCACTGATGCGCAATCGCGCCGCGTGCCCGACCTGGCGGAAAGCTGGACGGCCGTTGCACCCACCACTTGGGAATTCCGCCTGCGCCGCGGCGTGCGCTTCCACAATGGCAGCGAATTCACCGCCGAAGACGTGGCCTTCACCTTCGCCCGCGTTCCCAACGTGCCGAACAGCCCGTCGTCTTTCGCGGGCTTCGTGCGGCCGATCACGCGGATCGAAATCGTGGACAGCCACACCATCCGCTTCCATACCGCGACACCCTATCCGCTGCTGCCGCTGGACCTGTCCAACGTCTATATCCTGGACCGCGAGACGCATCAGAACGCGA
>JAPLOK010000059.1 GCA_026400775.1 Alphaproteobacteria bacterium
GCCACATGGAAAGCCTCGGCCTGTGAGGAACTACGCCATCGTCACCGCGGCCTATTGGGGCTTCACGCTGACCGATGGCGCCTTGCGCATGCTGGTGCTGCTGCATTTTTTCCGGCTTGGCTATTCGCCCTTCACCCTGGCCTTGCTGTTCCTGCTGTATGAGGCCGCTGGGATCGTGGCGAACCTGCTGGGCGGGTGGCTGACCACGCGCTTTGGCATCCAGCGCATGCTGGCGGTGGGTTTGTCCGCGCAGATTCTGGGGTTCCTGCTGCTGTCGGCATTGTCGCCGGAATGGGGGGCGGCGCTGGCCGTCGCCTGGGTGGTGGTGGCGCAGGGCATTTGCGGTGTGGCGAAGGACCTGACCAAGACCGCCAGCAAATCCGCGATCAAGTTCACCGCGGCAGAGGCTTCGGGGCCTTTGTTCCGCTGGGTCGCCTTCTTCACCGGCAGCAAGAACGCCATGAAGGGCCTGGGCTTCTTCCTGGGCGGGCTGCTGCTGGAAACGCTCGGCTTCCAGGGCGCGCTGTGGCTGATGGCGGGGGCGTTGGCGTTGATCCTGGCGGGCGTCGTGTTCTCGCTGCCCAGCATGCTCGGCCGGGCCAAGGCCTCGCGCACCGCCCGCGAATTCCTGGGCAAGAATCGCGGCGTGAACCTGCTGGCCGCCGCGCGCATCTTCCTGTTTGGCGCGCGCGATGTGTGGTTCGTGGTCGGCCTGCCCGTATTCCTCTACGCCCATGGCTGGAGCTTCACCGCGGTCGGCGCCTTCCTGGCGCTCTGGACCATCGGCTACGGCGTGGTGCAGGCCGCCGCACCTCTATCATCCGCCGCAGCGATGACGGGCTTTCTACCGAGGTTCCGGCCGCACGCAGCTGGTCCATCGCGCTGACCGCCGTGCCATTGGCGCTGGCGCTGCCCATGCTGGCCGGCGTGCCGGGTGCGGCCTGGTATGTGCCGCTGGGCCTCTGCGTGTTCGGCTTCGCCTTCGCGGTGAATTCCTCCGTCCATTCCTATCTCGTGCTCGCCTATGCGGGCAGCGAGAAAGCAGCCGAAGACGTGGGCTTCTATTACGCCGCCAATGCGGTGGGCCGCTTCGCCGGCACGCTGCTCTCAGGCGCGCTCTATGTGCTGGGCGGGCTGCCGGCCTGCCTGCTGGGGGCGGCACTGATGTTGGCCATCTGTGCCATGATCACGCTGGCGCTGCCTGAACGCGCGGCGTCACTCGCGCGGCAATAGGGCGGCGATGCGCTCCAGCGCGGCATCGCGCAGCCCATGCGCGTTCAACTGCGCCAGCGTGTTCAACAGGTAGTCGCGGTTCGCCCCCGCCTGCCCATGCCCCTTGGCGATCACCGCCGCCGCCGTCTGCTGGCAGGGCCGCGCATAGGCCGGGTGGCGGCGATCGGCGACATAGGCCACGGCGCGCACCATCCGCCCGCCGCGCAGCGTCACCGGCAATTCGCGGCGATGATAGACATTCTCGCCATTCGGGTTCTCGCGCGCATCCAGATAGGCCAGCACGGCATCGCGCTCGGTGGCCGCCACCTCGAACACGACGCCGTGGCAGGAGCCGCCAAGGTCCAGCCCCAGCACCAGCCCCGGGCGTTCCGGCGTGCCGCGATACAGCCGCGACCACAGGCAGAAGCGCCGGTGATAGCCGCGCAGCAGCGCCGGATGCGCGCCGAGATGCGCGAAGCCCGGGCGCCAGATCAGGGAGCCATAGCCGAAGACGAACATCATCGGCGGTATATCGGTGCAGGGCGGCGCCGCCTATACCGGGCGCATGCTTCGCCGCCTTGCCGTCACGCTCACCATCCTGGCCCTGCTGCACAGCGCCGCCTGGTATGGCGCCACGCTCTATATCGAACGCTTCGCCGCCGGCTGGATCGCGGCCCAGGGCGGCCAGGTGCAGCACGGCCCGACCAGCCGCACCGGCTGGCCCTTCACCGCCGCCGTCACCTACCAGGATGCGCGCATCGCCAGTGGCGCGCTACGCTGGCAGGCCGAGGCGCTGACCCTGCGCTGGCTGCCCTGGGACCCGGCGGGCTTCGCGCTGCAACCCTCAGGCGCGCAGCGCATCACGACACCGGCCGTGCAGGCCGCCTATACCGCGCGCCAGGCGGCGATGTTCCTGCCCTTCACGTCCGGGGGCAAGACGCGGCTGGCGATCACCGAACTGGCCTCGCCCGGCATCACGCTGGGCAAGCTCGACGCGACGCTGCGCGACACCACGCTGACCGCCCGGCTCGCCGCGCTGGAGCTGCCCGGCCAGCCCATTCCGAGCCTGACCAGCGCCGCGCTGGATGGCAGCATGACCGCAATGCCCTCCGGCACCGACCCGCTGCGCCGCTGGACCGCCTGGCGCGATGCCGGCGGCCGCATCACGCTGACCGACATCACCATGCGCACGCCTGAAGCCCGCGCGAGTCTTTCGGGCAGCGCCACGCTGGATGCGCAGATGAGGCCGGCGGGCGATGGCACGCTGGTGCTGCAGAACGGCCCCGCGGTGATCGATGCCGCCATCGCCGCGGGTCTGCTGCCGCGCAACCTCGGCACGCCCGCGCGGCTGCTGGCCACCGTCATGGCGCGCCCCGCGCCCGATGGCGGCGCGCCTGTCATCACCCTGCCGGTGCAGGGACGCGACGGGCGGCTGACGGTGGGCGGCCTCGCGGTCGCGCGCATTCCGCCATTGGCAGCGCCGTGATGCTTGGTTATGTTGAGTCTGTGATGTCGCGCAGCACCCGTTCCGCACGAATTACCGCCCCGGCGGCATAGCTCGGCTGCGGCCGGCGCGTGATCGCCTGGACGCACCCATCACACCCCCTGCGGACAAGACCCATGACACAAGCCGTGACGTTCCACCTGTTATGCAGCGCCGAGCCCGGCATGCTGACCCGCTGCCTCGCCCCCTTCGCCAAGCGCGACCTGGTGCCCGACATCATGAATGCCAGGCGCGAGGGCGATGTGCTGCGCGTCACGCTAGGCATGCAGGCCATTCCGGAGGGTGAGGTGCATCTGGTCGAGGGCAATCTGCGGCAGATCATAGGCGTCCTGGAATTGTCCCGGCGGGAGAGCCTGCGCGCGGCGGCATAGGGTTTGCATTGCTGCGGCGACAGCCGGAGACATCGCATGCTCAACCGCCGCAGCCTTCTCGCCACGCCCGCCCTGGCGCTGCCCGCACAGGCCCAAGCCCCCTGGCCCGCCGCCCGCCCGACAGAGGTCTTCGTGGGCTTCTCCGCCGGCGGCGGCGTGGATGTGATGGCGCGTGCCTGTGCCCCGTTCCTCGCCAATCTGCTGCCCGGTGCGCGTTTCGTGATCGTGAATCGTCCCGGCGCCGGCGGGCAGCTGGGCCATGAGGCCGCGGCCAATGCCGCGCCCGACGGCTACGCGCTGGGCGCCACCACCATGCCGGGCCTGGTCTCCCACCCGATCGAGCGTGCGGTGCGGTACCGCGTGGCCGAGCTCACCTATATCGCCAATGTGGTCGATGACCCCTGCGCGCTCTTCGTGCGCCCCGAAAGCCCACTGCGCACCCTGGCCGATGTCATCGCCCAGGGCCGCGCGCAGCCCGAAACGCTGACCTATGGCCTGACCGGCATCGGCTCGGACGACCATTTGACCATGTTCCGGCTCGAGGCGCTGACCGGCGCGCGGCTGGTGCATGTGCCCTTCCCCGGCATCGGCCAGATGCTGCCGCAGGTGTTTTCCGGCCAGGTCGCGATCGCGGCGATGAATGTGAGCGAGGCGCTGCCCTTCGTGCGCGAAGGGCGTCTGCGCGGCATCGGCCAGGCCGCCGCTGCTCGCTGGCCGGGGCTGCCGCAGCTTCCCACCTATCGCGAACAGGGGGCGGATGTGATCGGCAGCGCCGCGCGCGGGTTCATCGCCCCCGCCGGGCTGCCGGCCGAGATCACCGAACGCCTGCTCGGCGCCTTCCGCACCATGCTGGCAGACCCTGCCTTCATCGCCGAGGCCGAGCGCCTGTCCATGCCGCTCAACCCGCTCTTCGGCGCCGATTACCGCGCGCTGGCGCTGAGCATGGAGACCGAGCTTCGCGCCATCTGGGCGCGCCGCCCCTGGACGGGCTGAACCGCC
>JAPLOK010000403.1 GCA_026400775.1 Alphaproteobacteria bacterium
AGCCCCAGCCGCACCGGCCCGGCCGGAGGGCGCGCACGCAGCGCCGGCGCCTTCACAGCACCAGCACCCCGCTATGCTTCGCCTTGCCCTCGGGCTCCACATGGATGGTGATGGTGGCCTCGCCCAACTCGGCGCGGAGTGCGGCCTCGATCCGGTCGCAGATGTCATGCGCATCGGCCACGCGCATATCCTCGGGCACCACCAGATGGAATTCCACGAAGCTGCGGCGGCCGGCCTGGCGCATGCGCAGGTCATGCGCCTCGATCGCGCCTTCGGCGTTGGTGGCGACGGCGGCGCGGATGCGGGCCTGGATATCGGCCGGCGGCGCTTCGTCCATCAGCCCGGCCAGGCTGTCGCGCATCAGCCGCATGCCGGACCACAGCACATTGCCGGCGGTCGCGGCCGCCAGCGCGGGGTCCAGCCAGGCCTGGCCGGTGGCATACGCCGCCATGATGCCCGCCAGCACGCCGAGCGAGGAGACGACATCGGCCAGCAGATGCCGCGCATCGGCCAGCAGGGCAGGGGATTTCAGCGCGCGGCCGCGGCGGAACAGCCACCAGCACCAGCCGCCATTGATGGCGCTGGCCAAGAGCGAGACGGCAACCGCCGCCCAGGTCAGGGCCACCTCGCGCGGGTTGATGAACGCCGCCCAGGCCTCGTGCAGGATGATGAAGGCGGCAGCCAGGATCAGCGCGCCCTCCAGCACCGCCGAGAGGTATTCCGCCTTGTGATGCCCGTAAGGGTGGTTGTGGTCCGCCGGCATCGCGGCGTAGCGCACGGCAACCAGCGCGGCGCCGGCCGCGGCGACATTGACCACGCTCTCCAGTGCATCGGCGAACAGCGCGACACTGCCGGTCAGCAACCACGCGAGCGCCTTCAGAGCCAGCACCGTGACCGCCACCGCGACACTGCCCCAGGCTACGCAAACGGCGCCACTCACTCTCTGTCCTCCGGTATCGGGGGCGGACCATACCCCAGGGGCGGGCGGGCTGCACATCCGCGTGCCGTCATCGAAGCGTCGTGGCCCTGTCATCCGCCTGCCATCGGCGGCGCCTAGACCCCCGCGGAGGCGCAGCGGGGTGATTCGTGCAGGGTTTGTTGCTGGATGGGCTCGACAAATCCTTCGGCGCCACGCGGGTGCTGCGCAATGTCCGGCTGGCCGTGCCGCCGGGAGAGTTCGTGGCGCTGCTGGGGCCATCGGGCTGCGGCAAATCCACCCTGTTGCGGATCGTGGCGGGGATCGAGGCGCCTGATGCCGGTTGCGTCACGATCGACGGGCGGGATGTGACGCGTGCCCATCCCGGTGCCCGCGATGTCGCGATGGTGTTCCAGAACTACGCGCTCTATCCGCATCTGACTGTGCGGCAGAACATCGGCGTGCCGTTGATGATGCGCAGGCTCTCGGCGTGGCAACGGGTGCCGGTGCTGGGTGGGCTGCTGCCCGGCACTGCCGCGCAGCGTCGAGACATCCAGGCGGACGTCACGCGCATCGCCGAACCCCTGGGCCTGGCGCCGTTGCTGGAGCGCAGGCCCGCGCAGCTCTCCGGCGGCCAGCGTCAGCGCGTGGCTTTGGCGCGCGCGGTGGTGCGCAGTCCGCATGTGTTCCTGCTGGACGAGCCGTTGTCGAACCTGGACGCCGCGCTGCGCGTGACCACCCGGCGAGAGATCGTGGACATTCATCGCCGCGTCGGGGCGGCGACCCTCTACGTCACGCATGACCAGGCCGAGGCGCTGACCATGGCCGACCGTGTGGCGGTGATGCTGGGCGGCGAGATCGTGCAGGTCGGAACCCCTGCCGAGATCTACGAGAACCCCGCTGACCTGCGCGTGGCGAGCTTCATCGGCAGCCCGCGCATCAACCTGTTGCCCGCCCATGCCGGTGAGGACGGCGCGGTGCGCTTGCAGGGCGCGGCCACCGGCCTGGTGACCACCGCGCGGGGCAAACTGACCCTGGCCATCCGCCCCGAGGCGCTCGAACCCGCGCAAAGCGGCTGGCCCGCGCTGGTCGAGCACACGGAATACCTGGGCGAGACCACGCTGCTGCATGCGCGGCTGGACACGACGGCCGTGGTGCTGCGTGCGCCCGTCTCGCAGGGCTTCGCGCCTGGCCAACCGGTGATGCTGCGCTTCGACCCCGCCCGCGCCTTGCTGTTCGGCGAAGACGGCCACCGCCTGCCCGCGCATGAGGCGCAGCATGCGTGACGCGCAGGGCCGCCGCGGTGAGGCGCTGGCCGCCTGGCTGCTGACGCTGCCGGCCGGGCTGGCCTTCCTGCTGCTGTTGCTCGCACCCACGCTGGCCGCCATCGCGCTGGCGTTCTCCGACTACGAACTCGGCAATTGGCCACCGCATTGGATCGGCTTCGACAATTTCCGCGAGATGTGGACCGATCGCGGCTTCCGCATCTCCCTGGTCAACACGCTGGTCTATGTGGCGATCGTGGCGCCGGTGTCGGTCGCCGGCGGCCTGGCGCTGGCGCTGCTGATCGAAAGCGTCACCACCGGGCGCACGCTGTTCCGCGCAATCTTCTTCCTGCCCGTGGTGTCGCTGACGGTGGCGATGGCGGCGTCCTGGCAATATCTGCTGCACCCGACCATCGGGCCGGTGAACGCCATGCTTCGCGGGCTGGGAATCGCCGGCCCGGCTTGGCTGTCGTCATCGGATACGGTGCTGCTCTCGCTCGCTGCCATCGGCATCTGGGAGAGCGTGGGCTTCAACATGGTGCTGTTCATGGCGGGCCTGACCGCCATCCCGCGCGAGCTGCGCGAAGCCGCGTCGGTGGATGGCGCGACGGCCGCCTGGGACCGCTTCCGCCTGGTCACCTGGCCGCTGCTGGGACCGACCACGCTCTTCGTCGTGGTGATCAGCCTGATCCGCTCCGTGCGCGTCTTCGACACGGTGGCGGTGCTGACGCGCGGCGGGCCGAACAAGGCCTCCGAAGTGCTGCTCTACACCATGTACACCGAGGGCTTCACCTTCCTGCGCCTGGGCTATTCCGCGGCCATCACGCTGGTCTTCCTGGTGATCGTGCTGGGGCTGATGCTGGTGCAGACGCGGCTTTTGGATCGGCGGGTGCATTATGGGTAACGCCGCCCGCCTGGCCGTGCTGGGCCTGCTCGCGCTGCTGTTCATGGCGCCCTACATCTGGATGATCTCGGCCAGCCTGAAGCCGACGGACGAGCTGTTCCGCGCGCATATGGCGCTGATCCCCGAACGCTTCGCCGCGATCGAGAATTACGGCCGCGTGCTGCGCGAAGTGCCGGTGGCGCAGTACCTGTGGAATGGCGTGGTGATGTGTGGCGGCATCCTGGTGTTCCAGTTGTTGTTCGCGATCCCGGCCGGCTATGCGCTGGCCAAGCTGCGCTTCGCCGGGCGCGAATGGGTATTCGGCGCGGTGATGCTGGGCCTGCTGGTGCCGGCGCATGTGCCCGCATTGCCGCTCTATGTGGCCTTCTCCGGCATGGGGATGCTGAACAGCTTCGCCGCGCTGATCATCCCATCGACGATCAGCGTCTTCGGCATCTTCCTGTTCCGCCAATTCTTCAAGTCACTGCCCGATGAGCTGATCCACGCAGCCCGGCTGGATGGCATGGGCGAGGCCGCGATCGTCTGGCGGGTCGTGCTGCCCAATGCCTGGCCGGCGGCCACCGCCTTCGCGATCTTCTCCGTCGTCGCGCATTGGAACGACCTGTTCTGGCCGCTGATCGTGACCACCGGCCAGGCCTACGCCACGCCCGCGCTGGGCGTTCTGCATTTCCGCACCGAGGAGGCGGGCGACGACTTCGCCGCACTGATGGCCGCCTGCGTGATCATGACGGCCCCCCTCGTGCTTGCCTTCCTCCTCGCGCAGCGCCGCTTCGTGGAGGGGATTGCCACCACCGGATTGAAAGGATGACACCCATGAGCCTGCAACGCAGAACCCTGGCGGCCGCCACCACGGCCACGCTCTTCGCACCGCACGTGCTGCGCGCGCAAGCGCCGGTCGAGATCACCGTGCACTACGCGCAGCCCTTCATCTTCAAGGAAAGCTACGACGCGATCGCCGCCGAATTCGCGCGCCGCGAACCGAATATCCGCATCACCTGGGTGACCACGCCGAATTACGAGGAGGGCATGCAGCTCATCCTGCGCCAGGCTGCGACGCAGATGCAGGTGGACCTGTCCTACCAGGGCTTCAACCGCCTGCGCATCTTCGCCGAACGCGGCATCGCGCAGGACCTGCTGCCGCTGCTGCAGCGTGAAGGCGACCCGGCGCGCCATGGCTATTCGCCGAACATCCTGTCGCTCGCGCATTTCGGTGGCATGCAGGCGGGGCTCGCCTATGCGGCCTCCAACCCGATCATCTACTACAACGCCGATCTGGTGCGCCGCGCCGGCGGCAACCCTGATGCCATGCCGACCGATTGGAACGGCACGCTGGCGCTGTCGGCGCGCATCAAGGCGCTGGGCGGCGGCACCGAGGGCATGTTCTACACCTGGCCCGGCGATGACTGGATGTTCTCCGCGCTGCTGTTCGGCCATGGCGGCCGCATGCTGAGCGAGGATGAACGCGACATCGCCTTCGCCGGCCCCGAGGGGCTGGGCGCGCTCCGCCTGCTGGACCGCATGGTCAAGGAAGGCGGCATGCCGAACCTGACGCGCGAGGCCGCGCAACAGGCCTTCGCCGCGGGTCGCCTGGGCATGTTCTTCTGGACCACCGCCGCGCTGCGGGGGACCATCCAGCAGGTCGGCCGCAATTTCGACCTGCGCACCACGGTGATGCCGGTGATCGACCCGGTGCGCGGCCGCCTGCCCACCGGCGGTGCCGCCGGCATGCTGACCAGCCGCGATGCCGCCAAGCGCGAGGCCGCGTGGAAGTTCCTGCGCTTCTCCACCAGTGTGGAAGGCACCACCCTGATGGTGCAGAACACCGGCTATGTGCCGACCAACCAGCTGGCGATCGACGAGCCGCGCTGGCTGACGGAATTCTACCGCGCCAACCCGCTCTTCCAGGCGGCGACGCGGCAGGCCAACATCATGATCCCCTGGTATGCCTTCCCAGGTGCCAATTCGGTGCGCGTGACGCAGACCATGGTGGACCAGCAGGCGCGCATCGTCGAACAGCGCGCCACGCCGGAAGCGGTGCTGGCCGACATGGCGGCCGAAGTGCGCCGCCTGCTGCCGCGCCCGCGCGGCTGAGAGGAGACGAGCATGCTGCGCATCGCGCAGGTGAGTGATGCGCATCTCTCCGCGGCGAGGCCCGTCTTCGCCGCGAATTTCGCACGCGTGGCCGAGGCGGTGCGCGCCGCCCGGCCCGACCTGATGCTGGCCACCGGCGACCTCTCGCTGGATGGCGCGGATAGCGACGAGGACCTGGCGCATGCGCGCGATGCGCATGCCGCGATCGGCGTGGAATGGCGCGCCGTGCCTGGCAATCATGATGTCGGCGATGAGGCCGTGCTGGGCGGCCGGCAGCCCTGGAACGCGGCGCGCGGCGCGCGTTGGGAAAGGCTGCTCGGCCCGGCCGCGTGGGTGCATGACGTGCCGGGTTGGCGCCTGGTGGGGCTGGATACGCAATCGCTGATCAGTGACGAGGCGCAGTGGGAGGTCATCACGCGGGCGCTGCGCGATGCCGGCCCGCGCCGCGTCGCGCTGGTGCAGCACAAGCCGCTGGCGGAGGAAACGCTCGCTGATACGGCGGTGAACTATTGGC
>JAPLOK010000419.1 GCA_026400775.1 Alphaproteobacteria bacterium
ATCGACCTGCCGATGGGTTCCTCCGGCCCCGGCCCCTTCAGCACCGTGCTGCGCGGCATGGCCGAGGCCGGGCATGCCGATGCGCTGCTGGCCGTGCTGGGCTCCAGCGCCCGCAGCAACCCGACGCGCGCGCTGGCGCATGTCACGCCTCTGCAGCCCTGCGCGCTGCCCATCGCGGTGTTCTGCGCGCCGCAGGCCGATGAGGCGCTGGCGCTGTTCGAACAGCACGGCATTGCCGCCTTCCGAACGCCGGAAAGTGCCGCCGATGCGCTGCAGGCCTATCTGACCTGGCGGGCGCCGGCGGCGCCGGTGGCGGCACGGGCGCCCTCGGTCCGGTCCGGTGCGCGGCTGAACGAGGCGGAGGCCTGCGCGCTGTTCGAGACGATGGGCATTCCAGGCCCCGGCGCGCGCACGGTCCAGCGCGGCGCCGATGCCGCCAATATGGCAGGCCCCGCCGCGGTGAAGCTGCTGTCGGCCGACATCCTGCACAAGACCGATGCGGGCATGGTCAAGCTGGATGTGACCGATATCCCCGCCGCCGTTGACGCGCTGCTGGTGCGTGCGCGCGAACACTTCCCCGCGGCGCGGGTGGATGGCGTGCTGGTCGCGCCCATGCATCGCGGGTTGATCGAACTGATCCTGGGCTTCCGCCGTGACCCCGAGGTGGGGCCGGTGGTGATGCTGGGCATCGGCGGCGTCATGGCGGAAATCCGCCGCAGCATCGCCGTGCGTCTGGCGCCGGTGGATGCCGCCGAAGCCGCGGTGATGATCGCCGAATTGCCGGAACTGCGCATCCTGACCGGCTATCGCGGCCTGCCGCGCGGGGATGTGGATGCGCTGGCGCGGGCGGTCGCGGATTTCTCCGCGCTGGCACTGGCGCAGGATGTGGCCGAGGCGGAGATCAACCCGCTGCTGGTGAAACAACAGGGCGTGATCGCGCTCGATGGCCTGCTGGTCCGTTCATGATGCGCGCATCAGGTGAATCGGCCCAGAAAAACGAACGAGGATAAGGCAATGCTGGACACGACGCAGACCGAAGAACACCGCATGGTGCAGGAGCTGGTGGCGAAATTCGTCGATCGCGAATTGCTGCCGCTGGAAGCCGCCGTGCTGAGGCGCGAATCCCAGGGCGGCAAATACGCGCTGACCGAGGAGGAGCTGGCCCCGCTGCACGCCAAATGCCGTGACCTCGGCCTGTGGGCGTTGGAATCGCCAGAGGAATATGGCGGCGCCAACCTGCCGGCCGCGGCCCTGACCGGCGTGGAGGAGGAGCTGGCGCGTACCATCACGCCCTTCATCATCCCGCCCGATAGCCCTAATCTGCACATGCTGATGGCGGTGGCGAATGACGAACAGCGCGCGAAATACCTGGCACCCTATGCCGCGGGGCAGATGAAATCCTGCATCGCGATCAGTGAGCCGATCGCCGGCGGCGATCCCTCGGGCATGATCACCAAGGCCGTGCAGGATGGCGATGACTGGGTCATCAATGGCCGAAAGATCTGGGTCTCCAACGTGCCGGCGTCGGACTTCATCATCCTGATGGCGCGCACCAGCCCGGGCAAGCGCGAGCAGGGTGTCACCGCCTTTATCGTGGAGCGCGGGACGCCCGGCTTCATCATCGAGCGCGAGATCGCGATGATCGGTGGCCGCAAGACCTATGAGCTGGTCTTCGAGGATTGCCGCGTGCCCGCGAAGAATGTGCTGGGTGGTCTCGGCGCCGGCTATGCGCCCATGCAGCTGCGGCTGAATGTGCGGCGCCTGCAGATGGGCGCGCGCTGCATTGGCATCTCCCGCCGCGCGCTCGAGATGATGTGCGCCCATGCCAAGCAGCGTGTGACCTTCGGCGTGCCCTTGGCCGACCGCCAGGCGATCCAGTGGTGGATCGCGGACGCCACCATGAAGATCCATGCTTGCCGGCTGATGGTGCAGGATGCCGCAGCGCGCCTGGACCGTGGCGAGAACGTCAAGGACGTGGCCAGCATGATCAAGGTCTACGGCACCGAAATGGCCACCGAAATCGTGGACCGCGCGATGCAGACGCATGGCGCCATGGGTGTGACCAAGGAACTGCCCTTGCAGCTCTTCGCGCAGCAGGTGCGGCTGATGCGCGTCTATGAAGGGCCTACGGAGGTGCACATGATGGCGATCGCCAAGCGCACCTTGAAGGAACTCGGGTAGCGCCCGAATGCCGCGAAGGCGGAATCGCCGACGCGGTGAATCGGCCGCTCAGCCCAGCGTGAACGCCTCATGCAGCGCGGATTGCACCGCGCCGCCCAGGATGGCGCCGCCACCCGCGACATAGATCCAGTCGCCGATCGTCACCGCCGCCACCGCATGGCGCGGCGTGGGCATGGGCGCGTGCTGCTGCCAGCTGTTGGTTGCCGGGTCGTAGCTTTCCATCTGGCCGAAGACCTTGGCATCCCGCGCCTGGCCGCGCTCGATGATGCCGCCCTCGCCGCCCATGCAGAACAGCCGGCCGCGATAGACCACCATGCCATGGCCGCTGCGCGCGGTGGGCATGGGCGCGCGTTCTTCCCAGAAATCACGGTCGGGCAGCCAGACGTGATGATCGGCCGAGTTGAACTGGAAGGTGTTGGAGCGCCCGCCCACCAGATGGATCAAGCCATTATGCGTCACACAGCCGACATGGTCGCGCGCGAAGGGCATCGGGCGGCGGCGTTCCCAGGTATCGGTCGCGGGGTCGTAGACTTCGTGCCAGGCGATGCTGGCGCGTTCATCGGCGGGGTCGGTCGCGCCGCCGATCAGGTGGATCTTGCCGGCCAGTTCCACAGCAGCCGCGGCACCGCGCGGGCGCGGCAGGCTGGCGATTTCGCGCCAGCGATCCTCGGCCACTTCGTAGATGAAGGCCAGGTCGTCGCAGCGGCGATTCTGCTCTATGAAACCGCCCAGCGCGTAGACCCGCCCGGCATGCGCAACCACCGCCACATGATTGGCGCCGCGCGGCAGCGGCGCCGCATCATACCAGCGGTTTGAGGCAGGGTCGTACATCGTGTGATAGGCGCGGTTGAACTGGCCCTCGCCATAGCCGCCGACCACATGCATGCGGCCATTCCATTCGCAGGCCCATGCCATTTCGCTGCGCGGGATCGGCATGTCCGTGCGGCTGACCCAGCGGCCGCGCGGGCCTTGCTGCGCGGTGCTGGCCACCACGCGCTGCGCTTCCTGCGCCGGTGTGATGTGGTGCGGCGCGCCGCCCTGGAACACATTGGCGAAGGGATGCGCCGAGGGCGGCTGCGGCCGCAGCGCCGGGCCGTGATGCTGGTGCTGCTGCGCCAGCGCCGGCGTGGCCAGCAGGGCGCCCAGCATGATGCGGCGTTCCATGTCAGCTTTCCTTGTAGCGATAACCGATGCCGTAGAGCGTCTCGATCTGCTGGAAGTCGTCATCGGCGTCGCGGAATTTCTTGCGCACGCGCTTGACGTGGCTGTCCACGGTGCGATCGTCCACATAGATGTTCTCGCCGTATGCCGCGTCGATCAGCTGGTCGCGGTTCTTGACGATGCCCGGCCGCAGCGCCAGCGCCTTCACCAGCAGGAATTCCGTGACTGTCAGCTGGATGGGTTTGCCCTTCCAGAGGCAGGTGTGCTTGGTCTCGTCCAGCGTCAGTTCGCCGCGCACCAGCAGCCCGCCCGCGACATTGCCGCTGGCCTCCTGCCGCACGCTTTCCTGCCGGCGCAGTAGGGCGCGGATACGCTCCAGCACCAGGCGCTGGCTGAAGGGCTTGGTGATGTAGTCATCCGCACCCAGGCGCAGGCCCATCAGCTCATCCACCTCCTCATCCTTGGAGGTCAGGAAGATCACCGGCATGGCGCTGCGCGCGCGCAGGCGTTGCAGCAGCTCCATCCCGTCCATGCGCGGCATCTTGATGTCGAGCACCGCGAGGTCCGCGGGCTTGGCCATCAGGCCCTGCAGCGCGCTTTCGCCATCGGTGTAGGTGCGGACGGTGAAGCCCTCCTGCTCCAGTGTCATGGACAGGCTGGTCAGGATGTTGCGGTCGTCATCCACCAGGGCGATGGTGTGCGGCATGAAGGGCCCTCCTGGCATGATGGATACAGGGGCTGTCCGCGCCGCGCAAAGCCTGGATCGGCCGGCGCGGTGGTGTGGCGGCTAGAATCGCCCGCCCATGCGCACCAGAACGCGCGTCTCATCCCAATTGGCCGAGCGGTCGTAGCGGAAGCTGCCGGCGACATTGAAGCGCGGCGAGATCGCGTATTCCAGATCGGCGCGCAGATTGGCGATCATGTTCTGGCGTGACTGGCCGGGGTAGCGGGCGATGGCGTCCGGGTTGGCGCCGGCGCGGAATTCCGCAGCGGCTTGCAGGCCAGGATCGGTCGGGAAGACCGGGGCCGAGCTTTCGCGCCAGATCGCGTAGCCGATCGTGCCGCCCAGCCTGTATGAGAAATCGCCGCTGCGGCCGCGGTAATCCACGGGCAGGTTCAAGGCGAAGAAGCTCTGCGGCGAGTAGTAGCCGCCATGGCCCAGCGAGAAGAAGCGCAGGTTCCGCTGGAAGCCGAAATACACCAGGTCGGCGCCCACGGTCAGCGTGCCGTCGGGCCGTTCGATCACCGGGTAGCTGATGCCCGCGCCCGCCTCATAGCGGGTGTTGCGCTGGACATTATTGCCCTGGAACACCGCATAGCCGCCGCCGGCATAAATGAAGCCCGCGCCGATTGGTACTTCCACCTGCGCCCGCCCGCCAAGCCGCGTGACCTGGCCCCAGTCGCGGCCGGTGATGGTGTCACGCTGCCCGGCCCAGGAGAGCAGGCTGTCGGTTACGCTGCGGCGTTCGCCGGTGACGCGCAGCCGGATATTGCCGGCCACCACCGGCGCGAATTCCACCCCACCCAGCATCTGGGTGGTGTTGCCGAAACCGAATGGCGAGGAGCCCAGATCCATCCGGAAATGGTCGCCCAGCTGATAGGCCACGCCAACCGCCACGCCGGCCACGCTGCCGCGCGGGCTCTGCTGCGAACCGAAGGCGGCATTGGCGCCGAAGCGCTGTTGTACCAGTGCGTTGTTCGACAGCGAGCCGCTGCTGAGCGAGACGCCGGTGACCTGCGCCGTCATCCGCCCGCCAATACCGCCGGGGGTGAATTCCACGCTTTGCGGCGCGGTGATTTCCACCAGCCGGTCCAGGCCGGCCGTGCCCGAGCGTTGCCGCAAGCTTGCCGGGGCGGTGACCAGCACACCGCTATTGGCCTGCAACGCGGCACTTTCCTGCGCGATGGCGCGCGATACCGGATCCGCCGGCGCGGCGCCGGCGCTGACCTGCGGCAGCGGGCTGCGCGCGAAGGGGTTCTGCAAGCCGCCCACGGAATCGCCCATCGCCCCGCGCGTGCCAGTGGGCTGGCCGAGCTCTGCCCGGCGCTGCTGCTGCGCCAATTCCAGTGCGCGCAGTGCGCGGCTTTCCTGGGAGAAGGCCCGTGCGATCCGCGCCTCCATCAGCGAGACGCGGGAATCGCGCGGATGCAGTTCCTGGCCCTCGGCCAGCAGGCGTTCGGCGCGTGACCGGTCCCGCAGGGCGATGGCGGCATCCACCGCGCCCTGCCGCGCCTCGATGCTGCGCGGGTTGCGCGCCAGCACGGATTCGGCGACCCGCAGCGCCTCCGCCGGCTGGCGGGCGCCCTGGTAGAGGCGCGAGAGAGCCAGCCGCGCATCGGGGTTCTCGGGGTCGTTTTCCAGCACCGGGCGCAGCGCCTCGAAGCCCTGCGCCTGGGAGCCTGTCTCGTTCAGCCGGTCGGAGGTGCGCACGGCGACACCGCCACGGATGCTCGCAATGTCCCGTCGCTGCTCGGCGCTGGGGTTGGCGCCTTCGACGGCGTCCAGAAGTGCATTCGCCTCGTTCTCGGCGCCCGCGGCCAGCAAGGCGCCGGCGATGGTCAGGCGGAAGGCATTGCCCGCGCCGCGATTGGCGGCCTCGGCCACGCGCGCGGCCTCGGCCGCGCCGAAGCGATCGCCGGCATTGCCGAGAGCGCGGATGGCGGCGGCGGCGGTTCCGCCGGTCGGGTCGGGACGGGCTGCCAGCGTGGTCAGCGCCTGGCGCGCCTGGGTGGGGCTGCGGCCGGTGGCCTGGCGCACGGCCTGCCGCACATCGGCCTGCGAGCGCAGGCGTTGGGCGAAGCGCGCCATGTCCGGCGTGCGGGCGCCGGGTTGGATGCGGTTGATCAGCGCCTCGGCATCGGCGGGGCGGCCATCTTCATCGGCCAGCAGGGCAGCGGCGTAGATGGCGCCACGGTCGCCGCGCGCGGCCAGTTCCTCGACCAGCGCGCGGGCTTCGACGCCACGACCCTGGCGGCGAAGGGCGCGTGCCAGATCGAGGCGAATCCAGGGGTCGTTGGGCGCCTGCTGCGCCGCCTGGCGCAGCAGGGCGGCGGCCACGCCGGCATCGGTGCTGCGCGCGGCTTCCGAGCGCAGGCGGCCGGCCTCGCCGCCTGTCACGGCCAGGGCATCGGCTGGTGCGGTGGCCACGCGGGGCATGGGTTCCGCCAGCCGGCCCTGCGCGCGCAAGGCCTGGTTCAACCCTTGCTGCGCCGGCGCGAAGCCCGGCCTGCGTGATAGTGCCGCGCGGAAGCGTTGCTCGGCCGCGGCGGCATCTCCGCGGCGCAGCGCAATTTCGCCCAGCAGCACTTCGGCATCGGCGCGGTCCTGCACTTCGCGGCGGGCGGCGCTGCGGGCGATCTCGTCGGCCTGGTCCACCGCGCCACGGCGCAGCGCCGCGCGCCCCTCGGCCAGTTCCAGGCCATAGGCGGCGCCATCCAGTGCGGATTGCCATTGCGCGCCACGGCGTGGATCAGCGGCCACGGCGCGTTCCAGCAATTGCCGCGCTTCGGCATTGCGGCCCTCACGCAGGCGCACCACGCCAAGCCCGCCGAGCGCGTCGGCATCCTGCGGGTTGGCGGCGATCGCGGCTTCGAACTGGCGCGCCGCATCGCGCCCAGCACCGGCTTCGAGGCGCGCGAAGCCTTCCTGGCGTGCGGTGGCACCGGGGTCGGTCGCGACTGTCATCGGCACGGCCTGCAAGGCGCGCCGGGCCTCGGCATCATCGGGGAAGCGGCGCAGATAGGCTTCGATCTGCGGCCGCGCGGCGGGATCATTGGCCTGCCACAGTAGGGCTTGGCGCCAGGCGGCGCGGGCCTCGGCGCCCAGTTCCGGGTGGTCCGCCAGCGGGATCAGGCGGCGGATGCCCTCGGCGCGGGTGGCGAGGCTGAAGGTCTGGTTTTGCGCGGCGATGAAGCGCGCGCGGGGCGTTGCATTGGGCGCTTCGGCCAGGCGTTGCAGGCCGCGCTGGCCTTCCTCGCGCGAGGCGTCGGCGGCCGCGAGGGCGGCGAAATATTCCTGGGCGAAGGCCTCGGTCGGGCCCTGGGCGCCGAAGATGGCGCGCCAGCGCTGGGCAGCTTCGTTGGCGCGGCCATCGCGCGACAGGCGCCGCGCTTCCTCCACCGCCGCGCGGTCCACCGAAGCGCCGCGCAGCGCGCCTTGCGCCTGGGCCTGCTGGTCGGGTGTGCCGCCAGCTTCGCGCAGGCGCGCTTCGAAGGCGGCCGCGGCGGCACGGTTGCTGCGCGCGGCCTCGATGCGCGCGGCCAAGGCCAGGGCGGCGGTGTTGCGTGGCTCCGCGTTCAATGCACGTTCGATGGAGCTGAACGCCAGGTCCGCTCGATCCTGTTGCAGCCAGCGTTCGGCCTGGCGGACCAGGATCTCAACGGGCGAGGTCTGCGCAAGCGCGGGCGTGCAGGCCAAAAGCCCTGCCAGCAGCGCCATTCTTGCCCGCGATCGCCTCATGCGATGTCGCTCATCTCATGCGCCGCCGTGGCCGCGCAACCGCGAAAGCGCGCGCCGGCGCAGCATCCAGAAAGCGGGGAAGCCGAGCGCGATGCCGGCAAGCAGCAGCACGCCCAGGGCGCGCAAAGGCTGCCCGCTGACCCATGCCTGCGGCCAGAGCCACCAGGGAAGTTCGCCCACGTGATAGGGTGTCTGCACTCGGAAGCTTTCCACCCGCTCGCCCTGGATCAGCGCGACATCGCCCTGAATGCGTGGCAGTAGCGCCGGGTCGCGCAAGGCGGCGACGGCTGCCGTCAGCGCGGCTGGCGTCGCGCCGGTGATGGCCACGATGCTGCGGTCCGACTGCAGCCGGCTCTGCGCGCCGATGATCGCGCCCATGCCTTCACCCGCATCGGTCACGGTGGCGACGGCGCGGCTGCGCTCGGCCCGGCCGGGGGTTTCCCAGAAGACTTGCCGAACCTCCGTCAGCATGTCGGGCACAGCGATATGCAAGCGGTCGCCCTCCTGGCGGACAGGGCTTTCTTGCAGCAATTGGTTAAGCGCCGGTTGACGCGCCAGTGTGCCGATCACCAGCAGGTCCCGCGCGGCGGCGCTGTTGAGACTGGCCGGCCCCACCACCTGGATTCCAGTGGCGGCAAGGCCTGTCTGCGCGGCCAATTGGCCGATCAGGTCGAGATAGGCCTGGGTCTCGATCGCATTTGGCCGGTCGGGCAGCACGATCGCCGTGCCCGAGAGGTCCGCCATGCGGGTGAAGGGAAAGCCGCTGCTGCCGAAGAAGCCGATATTGGGCATTCTCGCGAAGCGGTAGGCGCGCGAGAGGTCAACCGTGCTGTCGGCATCGATGGTGGCGCGCAGCTCGGCCGGCGTGGCGACGCAGTCACCGCGATTCATCGGGCGCATGTCGAAGCGCAACTGCAATTCATCGCGGCCCAGTAGCAGATAGGGCGGGATGATCAGCCGGCCGCGCCGGTTCTCGCGCTGCCAGCCCATCACCCCCCCCAGTTGCGCCGATACCCAGTCCACCAGCCCTGGCGGATCGGCCAGCACGAAGCTGCGCAGATAGCTGCCCGAGACCAGCGCATCGAGGCGCGAGGCGGAGGTGTCCAGCACCGGGCCGGGCGGTGAGCGGAAGCCGAGTTCCACCGGGAAGCCGCGGCCCCGCCAGGTGTAGAGATCGGGCGCCGTGCGCAGCGGCACGCGCACCGGGCCGGGCGAGAAGCCCGATACGGTCAGCTCCTCGCGCGGGATCAGGTTGCCCAGCGGCACAGGCGCATCGGTGCGCACCCAGCGCGGCGCGTCGTAGGGCCGGCGAGGCGCCAGTTGCGGCGCCGCGACGCGGGCGATTTCGCCGGCCAGTGTCTGCCGCGCGGCGGCCAGCGCCTGCGCCGCGGATGCCGCTTCCTGTTCGGTGCGGCCGCCGACGACCAGCAGCGTTCCGAAGGGATCATTAGGATGCGCCAGCAGCGCCAGGGTCGGGCCTTCGAAGCGTGGCAAGGCCAGGCCCGCCACGGCATCCGGCCCGACGGCGATCACCACCGCATCGCCGCGCGCGGGCAGGGTGCGTTCGACGGGAAAGGTGGCACCGCGATAATCCGCCTGCACCGCGAACCAGGAGGCAGCGATGCCCGCCGCGCGCAGGCCCTGCGCGGTGGCTGCCTCGGCGATGACGAAGGGCAGTGTCAGCGTGCCCTGCAGTACGCGGCGATCGAACAGCGGTTCGGGCAGCCGCGCGAGGTCGCGCGTTGGCGCGATGCGCTCGATGCGCAATTGCAGTGAGGAGAAGTCCGACACCGTCGCGTAGAGCAGGCCGGAGAGCGGGTCGTTGCATTCCAGCGCGTAGCGGCCGGAGAAGCGGAAATTCAGGCGGTTGACCTCGGCGAAATACAGCGGGTCGAGCGGGAATTCGAGTGGGCCGAAAGCCTGGCGCGCGGGCTCGAGCGCGATATTGCCGACGAACTGGTCGTTCAGCGACACCGCGATCTGGCTGAGCGACGGGATCAGCGCGGCCGATGCGCCGCCGGCCACCGTCAGCCGGGCTGCCGTCACCACCTCATCGGCGCGCAGGCCGAACAGCACGCCTTGCAGGTCGTTCAGGCCGCGCAGCTGCATAGGGCCGGAGAGCCCCATCTCGCGCAGCGTGCGCGTGACCACCCGGGCGCTATCGGGCAGCACGCCGGTGAAGGCCGCGCCGGGCGTGGCGGGCGCGATCAGCGGCGGCGGCACCGTCGGCGCCTGTTGGGCCAATGCCGGCGCGGGCAGCAGCAGGGCCAGCGCGAGTGCCGCGGCGCGGCGGCGCGGCTGCACCACATCCGATACGCGCGGCGGCTGGGCGGCAGCGGCGGTGGCCGCTGCGGCCGGTGCCGGGCCGGCGGATTTCACCACGCCGAAGCGGTACTTGCGGAACACGGCATCCCCCGTGGCAGCGACGACATTCACGAGCGAGCGCAGCGGCTTGTCCTCCGGCCAGTCATCCCAATAAAGCCAGGCATCTGGCCGGCCGAAGAAGGCGCGCACGACGCCGGCCTCCTGCTCGATATCGGGCAGGGTGAATTCGACAAAGACCTCATTCTCCTCCCAGCGGATGATGCACGCGTCGAGGGTAATCTCCTCGCCGCAGGTTTCCAGTGTGACGGTGACTTCGGCCCCGTCGGGCACGCCCAGCGGCCGTTCCAGTGCCAGCCTGGCGCCGGAGAGCGAGATATTGCCCGAGGTGGCGCGCAGCACGTCGCCATTGGGCAGGGTGATGCTGCCGGGAAGATCGGCCTCCACGCGGTGGCGCACGCGCATCTGCTCACGCTCCCGCCCCACGGCGACCGCCGCGGCGAGAGGGATGATGCACAGTGCAGCCCAGATCGTGTTGAGCAGATAGGCGCGGAAATCGAGGCTGTCCGTGCTGCTGGTCACGATGCCGTGGATGCCGATCGCAAGCCCCATGAACAGCAGCGCCAGGATGATGATGTTGGGCATCACCGTGCTGGTATCGAGGTAGCCCGCTTCCAGCGTGCCACCCTTGTCGGTGACGTTGAATTTTCCTTTGCGCGGGTCCCACAGCGTCAGCAGCGTGACCGGCACCAGCGGCACGGCGAGCGAGGCCTCGTAGATCTCGGACCAGAAGGAATGGCGGTGCCGCCCGTTCAGCCGCGCCGTGGTCGCGACGGCATGGAAAAGATGCGCGCCCGCATAGGCCATGATGGCGAGCGGGGAGGCGGCGATCACGCTCTCACCGAAGAACAGGAACGCCAGCGGGGAGGTCAGGAAGATCAGACGGGGAATCGCGAACAGGAAGCCGAACCCCGCGATGAAATAGCACAGCCTTTGCGCCCAGTTCAGGCCGGGCGCGATGATGGTCTTCTCCTGCCGCATGATCTGGATCATGCCGCGCGCCCAGCGCATGCGCTGGCCGATATGCAGGCCCAGGCGTTCCGTGGCCAGGCCCGCGGCCAAGGGCACGCGCAGATAGGCGGTGTGCCAGCCCTTCTGCTGCATGCGGAAGGAGGTGTGGCAATCCTCCGTTACGGTTTCATGCGCAACACCGCCCACTTCCTCGAGCGCGGTGCGGCGGATGACGGCGCAGCTGCCGCAGAAGAAGGCGGCGTTCCAAAGGTCATTTCCCTGCTGGATCAGGCCGTAGAACAGCAGGCCCTCATTGGGCACGGGGCGCTTGCGCGCCAGGTTCCGTTCGAAGGGATCGGGGCTATAGAAATGGTGCGGCGTCTGCACCATCGAGATGCGCGGGTCGCGCACCAGCCAGCCCAGCGTCATCTGCAGGAAGGCACGGGTGGGCGCGTGGTCGCAGTCGAAGATTGCGATGAATTCGCCATCGGTGTGGCGCATCGCGTGGTTCAGGTTGCCCGCCTTGGCGTGCTTGTTGTCGGGGCGGATGATGTAGCCGCAGCCCAGTTCTTCGGCCATACTGCGGAATTCGGGGCGTCGGCCGTCATCGAGGATCCAGACATTCAGCTTGTCGCGCGGGTAGTCCATGTTCATCGCCGCCAGCACCGTGGGGCGGACGATGTCCATGCCCTCGTTGTAGCTGGGGATATAGACATCCACCTTGGGCCATAGCGCCGGGTCAGGCGGCATGGGGATGGGTTTGCGCTCCAGCGGCCAGCTGGTCTGCAGATAGGACAGCGCCATCAGCAGCCCCGCGAAAAGCTCCGCGCCGAACAGCGCGAGGCCGAGGCCCGTCTGCAGCCAGGTCTCGAATTCCAGAGTCTCGGTCGCGCGCCAGAACAAATAGCGCGCGGTGACCATGATCGAGATGAACACCAGCACCATCCCCACCTTGCGCGAGCGGTTGGGGTTCAGCGCCAGGAACAGCACGATGGCGGCGATGGTGAGCCAGGCCTGGGCTTCAGCGTCCAGCGGCAGGGTGACGAAGGTGAGGCCCAGCAGCAGGCCCACCACAATGGAAAGCCCGCGCAGCAGGCGGGGCACCAGCGCCGGTGTGCGCGGTGCGGATGTGAGCCCTGTCATCAACCGCCCCATTCCGCAAGCGCCGAAAATCCGCCGCGCCGGCCTGGCTTGCGCAGCCTTGCCTCGCGGATCACGGCCTCGGCGAAGGCGTGGATATCCTGTGCCGCGGGCGTGTCGTCATCGAGCAGGAGCTGCTTGTCGGCCAGCGCCTCGGCCACGGCTTCGTCGCGCCGGATGGTGCCGAACAGGCGCCCGCCCAGGCTGCGTTCTGCCATCTGCAGCACTGCCTCGGCCAGCGGGGCTTCGGGGTCATACTGGTTCAGCACGACGACGGCACGTTCAGCCGCGCGGCGTGCGGTGGCGGAGCGGCCCATGAAGCTGTGATCGGCGATGCGCGGGATCATCGCGGCGCTGCCGCCATCGGTCAGCAGGACCAGCACCGTCAGGTCGATCAGCGGCAAAAGGGCGGCGGTGGCGGGATTGGGACCAGGCGGCGTGTCGAGCAGCACGACCGTATCGGGGCGCTGTGCGATCTCGCGCAGCGGGTGCGCGAGCAGGCCGGGGTCTTCCATGATGGCGGCGTAGCCATCCAGCGCATCGACCGGGTCAGCATTGCCGAAGGGCAGCAATTGTACGCCGAAAGGCGTGTCGAGCATGGCGGCTTGCCAGTCCGTGCTTTCGGAGAGCTGCGCCATGACGCCCGATTCCTCGCGGATCGACAGGCCCAGATGCAGGCGCAGGGCGTTCTGCGGGTCTAGGTCGAGCGCCACCACTTTCCAGCCTTGGGCCGCGATATGCGCGGCGAGATGGGCCGCGAGCGTGGTCTTGCCGACGCCGCCCTTTGGCGATGTGATTGCAATGACGGGCATCAGCGCTTGTCGTCCGAGAGGTCGCGCAGCAGGGCGTAGCGGGTCGCGCGCTCGGCGCGCGCGGGTGGGGCTTCGCGCTCGGCGCGCGCGGGTGGGGCTTCGCGCTCGGCGCGCGCGGGTGGGGCTTCGCGCTCGGCGCGCGCGGG
>JAPLOK010000168.1 GCA_026400775.1 Alphaproteobacteria bacterium
CCCGGCGCGCGCGGTGTGGCCGAAGTGGCGGATTTTCTGCTGTTGCAGGCGATCAACCGCAGTCTGCCCTTGCTCGCCCATTACGCCGATGCGGGCAATCTGCACCCGGAGGAGCTGTTCAGCACGCTGGTGCAGCTGGCCGGCGAACTCGCCACCTTCACCGCGCCGGACAAGCGCGCCTCCCGCTACCCCGCATACCGCCATGATGATCTGCAGCGCAGCTTCGCGCCGGTGATCGCTGACCTTCGCCGCAGCCTGTCCGCGGTGCTGGAGACCAACGCCGTCGAAATCCCGTTGCAGGAACGCAGCCATGGCGTGCGCGTGGGTCCGATCCTGGATCGCAACCTGCTGCGCGCCGGACAATTCGTGCTGACCGTCACCGCCGATACGCCGGGCGAGCATATCCGCAGGCAGTTCCCCAATCAGGTGAAGATCGGCGCCGTCGAACACATCCGCGAATTGGTCAATGTCGCGCTACCGGGCATCGTGGTGCGGCCCTTGCCGGTGGCGCCGCGGCAGATCCCGTTCCACGCGGGCTCGGTCTATTTCGAACTTGATCGCGGCAGCCCGCACTGGCAGCAGATGCAGACCTCCGGCGGCTTCGCGATCCATGTCTCCGGCGACTTCCCGAATTTGAAACTCAGCCTCTGGGCCATCCGCGCGTGATGCGCGCCACACGAAGGACGATGCGATGAGCGACAATCCCTTCGGCGAACCACAGGATCACGACCGCACGATGATGCGCGGGCCCGCGAAGCCCGTTGCCACCGCGCCCGCCGCATCGCCACCGCCCGCAGCACCCGGACCGCGTGCCACCCCCCTGCCCGGCGAGGCCGAGGCCCTGCCGCGCATCGGCCCCGGCCCGCTCGCTGCGGCTGCGTCGCCGCTGCTGGAAATGCTGGGGCGCCTGTCCAATGCGGGCCTGGCCGGCGCGCCTAACCCCGATGAATTGCGCGAACGCGCGATGCGTGCGCTGCGCCAGTTTGAGGTGGATTCGCGCGACACCGGTGCCACGCCGGAAGAAATCCGCGCCGCCCACTACATCGTCAGCGCCGCACTCGATGATGTGGTGCTGGCAACACCCTGGGGCGCGCAATCGGGCTGGTCGGCGAAGTCACTGGTCTCCACCTTCCATCAGGAAACGCGTTCGGGCGAACGTGTGTTCGACCTGCTGACGGGCATGCTGAAGGATCCGGGCCGCTACCGTGGCGCGCTGGAAGTCATGTACGTTGCGATGGCGTTGGGGCTGCAAGGCAAGTTCCGGCTGATGCCGCGTGGCACAGCGGAATTGGACCGCGTGCGCGAGGGCCTGTTCCAGCTTCTCACGCAGCTGCGCGGCAATGTGGAGCGCGAACTCGCACCGCATTGGCGCGGCGTGGATGCGCCGCATCGCGGGCCGTCTCGCGCCGTGCCGGCATGGGTCGCGGGTGCGCTCGCGCTCGCGCTGCTGGGCGGCGGCTGGTGGTATATCGGCGGCGGCATCGGCGCGGGCGCGGACAATCTCTATGAACGCATGGCGGCGCTGCCGCCGGGCGCGCTGCCGGGCATCGATCGCACAGCACCGCCGGTACCTCCCGCACCGCCGCCACCGCCACCACCCACCGCCGCACCGCGCCCCGATGCGGTGCCCAAGCTGCGGCAATTCCTCGCCCCCGAGATCGCGCAGGGCCTGGTCACCGTCGATGGCAATGCGCAGCGGGTGATGGTGCGCATCAAGAATCGCGGCATGTTCCCTTCGGGCTCGGCAACGGTCGATGCGCGCTTCCAGGACATCCTGCGCCGCATCGGCGATGCGCTGCGCGACGAGCCCGGCGCAGTGCAGGTGCTGGGCCATTCCGACAACCAGCCCATCCGCACCGTGCGCTTCCCCTCCAACCACGCGCTGTCCGAGGCGCGGGCGCAGGCGGCGATGGAAGTGATCGTGGCGGCCAATGGCACCACCGCGCGCTTCCGCGCCCAAGGTCGCGCGGATGCCGAACCGCTCGCCCCAAACACCACGCCAGATGGCCGCGAGGAGAACCGGCGCATCGAAGTCGTGCTGCTGAGGGAGGGCCGCTGATGCGCGCGCTGTTCACCATTCCCGCACTCGGCGCGCTGCTGGGTGTGTTGCTGCTGGATGTCGTCATCTGGATCTTCTCGCCGCTGCTGGCGGAAGCCTTCGATGCGATGTGGCTGCGCGCGATCCTGGTCGCACTCCCGGTCATCCTCTGGGCCGCCATCTTCTTCCTGATTGGCCGCAAGCGCGACCAGCGCGATGCGGGCCTGGTGGAAGCCGCCGCCGCGCCCGACCCGCAGGCCAAGCGCGACGAAGCCGCGGCCGAGGAAGAGGAAGCGCTGCGCGCCAAGCTGACCGAAGCGCTGACCAAGCTGAAGACCGCGACCGGCGGCAAGGGCGGCTACCTGTATGACCAGCCCTGGTACGCCATCATCGGCCCGCCCGGTTCGGGCAAGACCACGGCGCTGTTGAATTCCGGCCTGGAATTCCCACTGGCCGAAGGCCGCGTCGGCGGCGTGGGCGGCACGCGTTTCTGCGACTGGTGGCTGACCGAACGCGCCGTGCTGATCGACACCGCCGGCCGCTACACCACGCAGGACAGCGATGCCGATGCCGACAAGGCCGGCTGGGAACGCTTCCTGGATCTGGTCAAGAAGAACCGCCCGCGCATGCCGCTGAACGGCGTGCTGGTGGCCTTCGGCGTGGACATGCTGGCCAAGCTCGACGCCCCCCAGCGCGAGGCGCATGCCCGTGCCGTGCGCCGGCGCATCAATGAATTGCAGACCCGCCTGGCGCAGCGCCTGCCGGTGTATTTCATGGTCACGAAGTCGGACCTGCTGCCCGGCTTCGTGGAATTCTTCGACGATCTGGATCGCGAAGCCCGCCAACAGGTCTGGGGCTTCACCTTCCCGCTGAAGGCGGCGCCCGAAGGCGCGGTCACGCAATTCGCCGAGGAATACAAGGCGCTGTCCGAACGCCTGATGCAGCGCCTGATCGAGCGTTTGCAGAACGAACGCGGCCCGCAGCAACGCGCGTTGATTGCGGGCTTCCCGGCGCAATTCGCCTCGCTCGAAGCGCCATTGCAGGCCTTCGTGCAGGCGGCCTTTGGCGGCTCGCGCCTCGACCCCGCGCCGATGCTGCGCGGCGTGTATTTCACCTCAGGCACGCAGGAGGGCACGCCGCTCGACCGCCTCGCCGGCGCGCTGTCGCGTTCCTTTGCGCTGGACCCCGCCAGGCCTGCTTCTATCATGGGGCAGAAGGGCCGCTCCTACTTCCTAGGCCGGCCGCTGCGCGATGTGGTGTTCAACGAGGCCCGGCTTGCTGCGAATGATCGCGGCGTCGCTTCACGCCGACGCCTGGGGCAGATCGGCGCCTGGGCCGCGGCGCTGCTGCTGGTGCTGGGCGGCGCCGGCTGGGGCTGGATGGCCGGCAACACCGAAGCCGCGCGCAACGCGCGTCTGGCGGCTGCCGTCACCACCGCCGAAGGTGGCGCGCGCGGCGCGCCGCTGGACCGCGTGAGCAGCCCCGACCTTTCCGGCGTGCTGGCCTATCTGGAAGCCACGCGCGCGCTGCCGCCGGCCGCGGCCGGCCCGGGCCCGGGCCTCGGCCTCAGCCAGGAGGAAATGCTGACCCAGGGCGCGCAAAGCGCCTACCGTCGTGCATTGGACCGCGTGCTGCTGCCACGCCTGCTGGCGCGGCTGGAGGTGCAGATTCGCGAAGGGCTGCAGCGCCCGGATTTCCTCTACGAAGCCACGCGCGTCTATCTGATGCTCGGCCGGCAAGGCCCGCTCGATCGCGGCCTGGTGCGCGAATGGTTCGCGCTCGATTGGCAAACCGCCTTCCCAGGTGCCGTGAACCAGCCCGGCCGCGATGCGCTGGGGCGGCATCTGGAAGCGCTGCTCTCCGGTCCGCTCGCCGAATACCCGCTGGATGGCGCGCTGGTCGATGAGGCGCGGCGCGTCTTCTCGCGCCTGCCGATGGCGCAGCGCGTCTATTCCCGCCTGCGCGCGAGCGCCGAGAACATCCCCGCCTGGACACCCGCGCAGCCGCTCGGCCAGGCAGGCCAGCGCTTCTTCGCGCGCGCCTCCGGCCGGCCACTGACCGAGGGCGTGCAGGGCCTCTACACCATCGATGGCCTTTATCGCGGCGTGCTGCCGCGCATCCCCGCCGCTGTCCTGGAAGCGGCCAGTGAGAGCTGGGTGCTGGGCCCTGCCGCCGCCACCGCCGGGGCTGCCGATCCGCGCCGGCTGGAGGCCGACATCCTGGCGCTCTACGCCGCCGAATATGTGCGCGCCTGGGAGGCGTTGCTGGCCGACCTGGTGCTGCCCGCACAGCCCAATCTCAACGCCTCGGCCGAGGCGTTGAACCTGCTGGGCGCGCCCAACAGCCCGATGAAGGATCTGCTGCGCTCCATCGCGCGGCAACTCTCGCCGGGCACCGCGCCGGAAGCGCCGGCCGGCGCGGCGGCAGCGTCCAGCGCCGTTGGTGCGGCCGCCGCCGCGGCAGCACCCGGCACCACTGCGGCGGCCGGCAGGCTTGCCGCCGTCGTGGGCGCCGCCACACAAGGCGGCGGTGCGACCGTTGTAGCCCAGATCGTCGAGCCGCGCTTCCAGCCGCTGCGCGATGCCGCCGGCGCACCGATCGATGGTGTGCTAGCGATCCTGAACGACCTCTACGTGCAGGTCGCACGGCTCGCCTCCTCGCCGCCGGGCACGGTGCCCGCGCCCGCGCCCGGCCTCGATCCCGGCCAGCGCCTCCTGGCCGAAGCCCAGCGCCAGCCCGAACCGCTGCGCAGCTGGCTCTCGGGCTTCGCGCAGACCACCGCGCGCGTCCGCGCCGGCGGCGCGCAAGCGGCGATCGCGGCTGGCGGCGCGCAGCAATTGGCGCCCTTCTGCCGTGGCCTGGATACGCGCTTTCCGTTCCGCCGCGTGATGGGCGCGCCGGACATGCCGCTCGATGATTTCGCGCGCCTCTTCGGCGCGGGCGGCGTGCTGGACAGCTTCTTCGCGCAAAACATCCGCGCCTTCGCCGACACCACGCAGCGGCCCTGGCGGCCGGTCGCGGCGGAAGGCCTGCCACCGCCGGTCTCGGCGGCCGACCTCTTGCAATTCCAGCGCGCCCAGGCGATCCGCGACGCCTTCTTCCCCACCGGCGGCACCAGCGGCTTCCGCTTCCAGCTGATCCCGCAGGGGCTTTCGGCCGGCACCACGGCGGCGACGCTGGAAGCCGGCGGCACGCGGCACACGCTGGCGGCCGGCGGCGGTGGGCGGCAGATCGAAATGGCCTTCCCAGCGGCGCATCCCGTCACGCTGACCTTCGACCCGCCGAGCAGCGCCGGCGACCTGAGCTTCGACGGCCCATGGGCCACCCTGCGCTTCGCCATGCTGGGCCGGCTGGTCGCCACCGGCCAGCCGGACCGCTTCCGCCTGACCGTCACACGCGGTGATCGCACGGCGGAATTCATCCTGCAGGCGTCGTCCTCCATCAATCCGTTCGGCTTGCGCGAGTTGCAGGAATTCCGCTGCCCCGCGCTGCCGCCGCCGGGTTGAGCGATGGGCGCGCGCACCGGCCTGTTCGGCAAGCTTCCGGCGCATGGCGATTTCGTCCGCCGGCACTTGCCGCGCAGCTTCGTCACGCCCTGGGATGAATGGCTCTCGGCCGGCATCGCCGCCGCGCAGGATGCGCTGGGCGATGACTGGGCGGCAGCCTGGGATGCCGCCCCCGCCTGGCGCTTCAGCCTGGCCGCCGGCGTGTGCGGGCCGGATGCGGTGCTGGGCGTAATGCTGCCCTCGGCCGACATGGTGGGCAGGCGCTTCGCCATCACACTCGCCGCCCTGCCCGCGCAGGACGCGCCGCAAGATTGGTTCGCCGCGCTGGAAGATGCCGCGCGCGCCGCGCGTGATGGCGCGCTGGATGCCGATATGCTGGCTGCACGCTTGCCCGACGCGCCCGATGACGCCGCGCCCGGCACCACCGCCTTCTGGGGCGCCGAGGCCGCGCCGCGCGCCATGCCCGCACCCGCCGATTTCACCAGCCTGCTGGCGGCCGCGCCATGATCAATGCCACTGCCGCCACACATGTTGGCGCCGTTCGAAAGCACAACGAGGATGCGGTGGTCGCGCGCGCCGATCTCGGCCTCTGGGCGGTGGCCGATGGCGCGGGCGGCCATGGTGCGGGCGATGAAGCCAGTGCGGCCATCGCCGATGCGCTGAACGCCATCCCGCCCGGCCTGGCCGCAGCCGAGATGCTGGCGCAGCTGCGCCTGCGCATCGCCGGCGTGCATGGCGCGTTGCAGGCCAAGGCGGCGGCGCGCGGCGAGGGACGGTTAATCGCGTCGACCATCGTCGCGCTGCTGCTGCGCGGCGAGCATTTCGCCGCACTCTGGGCGGGTGACAGCCGGCTGTATCTGATGCGCGGCGGTGCGCTGTCGCGCGTCACGCGCGACCATTCGGTGGTCCAGGAAATGGTCGATGCCGGCACGCTGGTCGCCGAGGCGGCGGAGCGCCATCCGCAGGCCAATGTCATCACCCGCGCGGTCGGCCAGGAGGGCCCGCTTGAGCTGGACAAGATGGCCGGCCGCTTCCAGGCGGGTGACCAGTTCCTGCTGTGCAGCGACGGCCTGTTCAAGGACATGGACGAGGCGCGGATCGCGGCCCTGCTGGCGGCGGGGGCGGATGCGCAAGCGATGGTCGATGCCGCCGTCACCGCTGGCGGGCGGGACAATGTGAGCGCGGTGGTGCTGCGCCTCGGCTCTGCCTGAAGTGGTTGCCCGTGAGCCTGTCGGAGCGCTTGCGGCGATGACGCGATCGGGCGCGCGGCATTCCACAGCCGGCCCGTGACCACGCATTGACAACGGCACGACAGGCGCCAACGCGCCTTCCCGGCCACTTGTCACGCTTTCGCCATGGTTCTTCAATCAACCGTGGGTCGCCTAGGGAGCATCACATGCCGAAAATCTCGAGCGGCGTTACCGCTTACAACCAGAACCGACTGCTGCCGGCAGGACAGACCCTGCATGGCGGCCGCGGGACCAGCTACACGACCGCCAACCAGTTGCTGACCAACTACTGGGCGCAGCAGCCACACACCAACCAGTACGAATGGGACGTGGCGGCGTGGTATGGCGCCTATATGAACCCCGGTCATGTCAGCCGGCAGCAGTTGCTCGCCAAGCTGTTCACCGTGATGGATCTGGCAGGCGTAATGTACGACAACGGGACCGCGAGCGGCACCTATGCCTGGCGCGACTGCGCGACGCAGGGCATCCCGCTGGGCGCGATCCTTGCGCATGGCGGCCGCATGCTGATTCAGCTGCCGATGCGCACCGCGACCGATGATCAGGGCACCGCCTTCTTCAACTGGCTGACGCAGGAGGTGAGCGCGGCGGGCACGCTGGTCGACCGCACGGCCGCGACGCATGCGCTGTCGCATCGCGCGCCCTCCATTCCCTTCCACGGCGCGCGCCGCTTCCGCATCGCCGAGGAACGCGGCAAGTTCACCGGCATTCGCGCCAGCTTCAAGACCACGGGCGGAGAGCGCAACCATTTCGGCGTCAACCTGCCGCTGTTCGGCGCGGGCAATACCAACTGGTTCAGCGGCAACACCGTCGATGCCAATGGCGGTCACGGTCACCTCTACATCTACTTCAACCCGAAGGGTGTCGGGCAATGCGCCGGCATCATGGTGGGCGGCGAGAATTCCGGCGTGGGTGCCACTTCGCAGACTTTCGTGGGCCATGACTTCCGCGCCAAGAGCGAGAAATTCTCGCCGGCCGGCACCTATAAATGGCCGGATATGGACCATGGCCCGAACCACATGGTCGAGGAATTCGTGGTTGACCTGTCCGATGGCTGGACCTGGCTGCAAGGACAGGAGGCGCATTTCGACCCGCAGCGCCTGGACTTCACGCCCACCGCCGTGTCTGCCGCCTTCACGCAGGTCGATCCGAAGCGAATCATCGCCTATGCACTGACCGACCTGCTGGACCAGCCGGGCGCGCTCGGCTGGTTTGCAAAGAGGCGGGTGCAGGCGCAGCTCGACATCATCCTGGCAGCGGGCAACCTGCCGCGCGCGGCGCTGCAGAGCATCCTGCGCGAATGCTATGCCGCGCTGGGCACGCCGGTGGCGCAGAATGCGCTCAGCGGTCTGATCACGCCGACCGGCCCGATCGGCGTCACGGTGCCGTTGCCGATGCAGGATGTGATCACCGCCAGCACCACGCATTGGGGCGCCAGCGCATAGCGCACGAAAAAGGCGCGGCCCGCACCTGCGGACCGCGCCCGGAAGGAACCGCCCCGGTCGCCCGGGGCGGCGGCATCACGACAGCTTCGATTCCGCGATGTCGAACACCACGTGACCCGTGGTCTTGGTCGCGAACTTGTCGTCGATGTTGAGGTATTCGCTGTCGATCTTGGTGAAGTTCAGCGACAGGCTTTCCGACGGACGATCGCCGCCAGAGCTGATCGAGTAGCCCGAGACCAGCGTGTTGGTCAGCACGTACTTCTGGTAGGAGACGTGCTTGCCGTTGTTGTCGGTCTGCGTCAGCTCGATCTTCGCCTCTACCGCCTTGCCGCCCAGCGCTTCCTTCAGCAGCAACGGGGAGGAGATGTCGAAGGTCTTGGTCAGCGTGATCTCGCTGACCGAAGGCGCCGTCGCTTCACGCTTGGAACCACCGCCCACGCCACTGGAAATACCACGGCCCACGCCCCACTGGATCGAGTTGATCTCGATCCACTGCTTGTGCGTGGTCTGCGTGGTTTCGCCGTTAATCGCTCCATACTTCAGGAAAATCGCCATCTTTGTGTGTCTCCGCACGCCGCATCCATGGCCAGACCATCCCCCGCGGCCGAGGGATGGCCCGTATTATTCCCAACCCGCCCGTACACTGGCGCGGCTGGGAAATTCAATCAACCAAGATCGTAGGTGAAGCCACCTTCCGCATCTGTGCCCACGCGCACCTGCGTGATCGGCACGCCATCGGCCAGACGGCCCAGAATCCCCGCCGAAAGCTGCGGCAGCACGGTCCGGTTCAGGATGTTCTCGATGTTGCGCGCGCCGCTTTCAACCTCGCGGCAGCGCTCGATGATCGCCTGCGTCACCGAAGCATCGACGCTGAATTCGACGCCGTAGCTTTCGCGCACGCGCTTGCCGATGCTGCGCAGCTTCAGCCCGATGATCTGCTTCAGCACATGGTCCGCCAGCGGATAATAGATCACCACATTGCAGCGGCCGAGGAAGGCGGGCTTGAACACCTTCAGCAGATCAGGGCGCAGCGCTTCCAGCAGCGCCTCGGGCTCGGGCGCCGTCTCGGGGTCGGCGCAGAGCTTGGCGATGGTGTCGGTGCCGGCGTTGGACGTCATGATGATGACGCTGTTCTTGAAGTCGATGTCGCGGCCTTCGCCGTCCTTCATGTTGCCCTTGTCGAAGACCTGGTAGAACACATCCTGCACGCCGGGATGCGCCTTTTCCATCTCGTCCAGCAAAATCACGCTGTAGGGACGGCGGCGCACGGCTTCGGTCAGCACGCCGCCTTCGCCATAACCCACATAGCCGGGCGGGCTGCCCATGAGCAGCGCGACCTTATGCTCTTCCTTGAACTCGCTCATGTTGATGGTGGTCAGGTTGGCCTCGCCGCCATAGAGCAGATCGGCCACCGCGAGCGCCGTCTCGGTCTTGCCCACGCCCGATGTGCCTGCCATCAGGAAGACGCCGATGGGCTTGCGCGGATCAGCCAGCCCCGCGCGGTTGGTGCGGATGGCTTCGGCAATGGCGGCGAGCGCGTGGTCCTGGCCCACGACGCGCTCCATCAACCGGTCCTTGAGCGCGAGCACCGTCTTGATCTCATCGCCCGCCATGCGGCCCAGCGGAATCCCGGTCCAGGTGGCGACCACTTCCGCCACCGCCTGGCCATCCACCACCGGGTGCACCAGCGGCTCCTCGCC
>JAPLOK010000069.1 GCA_026400775.1 Alphaproteobacteria bacterium
GGCCACCTTCGCCTTGAAGCCGGGGCTATGCGTCCGGCGGGTTCGCTTCGTCATGTTCGCTCCTGATCCACGGCACCTTCGCCGCTGTCAGGCAAGAAATCCACTCATCGGGCTGTCCGAATTTCCCGAGCCACCTCTGGAAATGCTTCATGAGCAACGCTGGGCCGATGGCGTTCAACGCAAAGGCACGGGCCATCTGCGCCGGGTCCAGTTCCCGCCAGCTTTTCTCCGGTCGATGCGCTGCGTCGTGCAGGAAGCCTGTGGCATCGATCACCAGAAGCGGCACGGCGGGCGCGAGGCTGGCGGCGGCGTCTCGCACGCTTGCCTCATCTGTGATGTCAAATCGCGGCGTGCTGGCGCGGCTAAACGCCACCACGTCGCGATAGCCACCGCTGGCCCTGAGCGCGTCGAACAGGGCGGCACCGATCCCGCCGCCAGCGCCGATCACCACCGCCACGCTCTCGCCAATCATCGGCGCGCGTCAGGGGCAGGGCTGGGTGGAAACCGGGAGACGCTGGTCAAGCTACGTCAGCTGCGCCGCCGGAGGGCATGCGCCGTTGGCTGGCAACAACGGCCAGATCGCCGCGCATACGCTGGGCGAGGGCATGTCCGGACAAGACCAGCAGGGTGAGCAGCACGCCAGCGAGGCTTGAGAACAGGGTGGTCATCGGAGCAATCCTTCGTGTCGCATTCTGCCGAGGTCAGGGCTGATGCTGGTCGGCGCCAATCGCCGAGCCACAGAACTGTGCCCAAACACCGAGGATGCAATCGCGGATCAGCCATGCAGTGGTAGCGCAAATGCCACGACAGCCACGCGCAAAAGCGGGGCAACTCCACGATGCCGCAACCTTCGAGGATTTCCGGCCCGTCGCGAATGATTCTGGCGGCCAATGTTGGCCGCGGGCGCTCAGGCAAGTGCTGCGATGATATCCGCGGCGCTACACCAGCGTCGCCACATCGCGCGAGAGTGCCTCCGGCTTGGTCGTCGGCGCAAAGCGGGCGTGGACGAGCCCCCCCTTGTCCACGAGGAACTTGGTGAAGTTCCACTTGATACCGCTGCCCAGTAGCCCGCCTTTTTGCTGCTTCAGCCAGACATACAGGGGATGCGCGCGCGGTCCGTTCACCTCGACTTTGGCAAAGACTGGAAAGGTCACGCCATAGCTACGGTCGCAGAAGGCGGCGATCTCATGGTCGGACCCCGGCTCCTGATGGCCGAACTGGTCGCAGGGGAAAGCCAGAACGGAAAAGCCGCGAGGCGCGTATTGCGCATGTAGCGCCTGCAGCCCCTTGTATTGTGGCGTGAAGCCGCATTTCGACGCCACATTGACGATGAGAAGTGCCTGGCCGCGATAGGCAGCGAGGCTCTGCTCGTCGCCGCTGCTGAGCTTTGCCGAGAAGTCATACAATGCCATCCGGCTAGCCCTCCCGCGTTGGTTTGCGCGCAGTCGCCAGCACATAGTCGAAGGCGCCATATACCGTGCGGGCATCGATATTGAGCAGGAAGCGATAGGGCAGCCGGCCGGCGAGCGGAAGCCTCGCGAACAGCGCGCTATCCTCACCAAGTGCGCGATGCCAGCCGGGAAAAACGTGCTCGCCGATTGCAGCCACGTCCGCCATTTCAAAGCCGGTGGCTTGAAGCTTTGCCGCATAGGGCACGCGCTGGTCGGCGTTCGCGGTGGGCACAGAGAATTTCTGCGCGAATTGAGACCAGGTAAAATCCTGGATCCGCCGGCGGAACCCATCAGGCTTCGGCGCGGCACGGATCACATCGGCCAGCACCAGCCGGCCGCCCGGTCGCAGCACTCGGAAGGCCTCGGCGAGAAAATCCTCCCGCGTATGGAAATGGAAGGCGCATTCCACGGCGGTCACGATGTCGCAGCACGCATCTGGCAGCGGCATGGCGGTGGCAGAGCCCTCGATCAGCGTGATGCGATCCGCCATGCCGCGCCGCTTCACTCGCTGCCGTGCCAGGCGCACCTGGATCGGTGTCACGTTCAGCCCGGTAATGTGGCGCGGTGCGAAACGATCCATCCACAGCATGTCCTGATCGGCGAAACCGAAGCCAACATCCACGACATCATCGGCCGGTCCCATCCCCGCCGCCTCGGCCACCAGCGCCACCAATGCCGCGCAGGCCTCGTCGATCGTCCGTGCCGTCTTCCAATAGCCGAGGTTCAGGTAAAGGCCGTCCGTGGTGAAGGCGCGCGTCGCCAGCAGACCATAGAGGTCGCGCGCCGCCATGTGCTGGAAGGGTGTGAAGGCCCAGGCCGCAAAGCGGGCAGCATCCCCAAGGCGTGGCAGGGGACGCCTAGTGGCACTGGCCGAATGATGCATGGAACGCGCTCCTCCGTCGTCGGGTCGGAGATGGGCGCGGCGGATGAGGTGATAACCCTCGGGCGACGCCTGGCGACGTGCTACTCGCAGATGATGCGATACAGTCCTGGCACGAACCGCGAACTCTCGGACGCAGGCACGCGAACTGCCCGGTTGCATCCGTGGTGGCGGGCGTGGTGCGGCGGCCAAGCCCCACTCGGGCCGGCCCTGATCAAGCTGTCGGGTTAGACGGGGTTCTGCGCGCCAGCGAAAAACATCAACCGGCCCTGCGGATCGTAAATCGGTCTTATACCAATTCCCTTGGCTTTTGACGATCGTGTCCCCTGGCGTGGTGTAGAACCGCGTTGATCCCTGGCGGGTTGAGCCGCCGTATCAGGCTGCCACTGCTGGCAGGCTGACGGCGGGATTGTCGCTGATGCTGCTGATGGTTTCCAGCGTCATGTAGCGTGCCC
>JAPLOK010000255.1 GCA_026400775.1 Alphaproteobacteria bacterium
CAGCGCCTGGTCGCGTGGAATGGCTGAACCCTGCCTTCTGGTGATGGATTTCCCCGCCCGGGCACCGGGCGGGGAGGAGCGGTTGGTGGCACTCGCGGAATCCATCGCGCGCGAGCCGGGGCTGATCTGGAAGATCTGGACGCAGGCGCCAGGCCGCGCCGGCGGCATCTACCTGTTCGAACATCGCGCGGCGGCCGAGGCCTATCACGCCATGCATGCGACGCGCCTGACCGCGCAGGGCATCGGGCCGATCACGGCGGAATACCGCACGGTGAACGCGGCGCTGACGCCAATCACCCGCGGGCCAGTGCCGGGCTGATTGTCCGCCCGCGCGGCGGCGGGTATGCCGCGAACTGCAATACGGAATCGCACCATGACCCAACCCAGCCTCGATATCCTCGGCATCGGCAATGCCATCGTCGATGTGCTCTCGCGCGCCGATGACGCCTTCCTGGCCGCGCGCGGCCTGCACAAGGGCGGAATGGCATTGATCGACACCGCCACCGCTGAACAGCTCTACGCCGCGATGGGCCCGGGCATCGAAAGCAGCGGCGGTTCGGCCGCCAATACCTGCGCGGTGGCCGCGGCACTCGGCGCGCGGGTGGGCTTCCTGGGCAAGGTCGCCGATGACGCGCTGGGCCAGGTCTTCGCGCATGACATTCGCGCCGCAGGGGTGCATTTCCCGACCGCACCGCTGACGGGCGGCGCCCCCACCGCGCGCTGCCTCATCCTGGTCACACCGGATGCGCAGCGCACCATGAACACCTTCCTCGGCGCCTGCGTCACCTTCGGTGAAGCGGATGTGGATCCGGCCGAAGTGGCGCGCGCCAAGGTGCTCTACCTCGAAGGCTATCTCTATGATCCGCCGGCAGCGCAAGCCGCCTTCCGCGCCGCTGCGCGCGCAGCCCATGCCGCTGGCCGCAAGGTGGCTCTCTCGCTGTCCGATGCCTTCTGCGTGGGGCGGCATCGTGATGCCTTCCGCGCCTTCGTCCGCGAGGAGACCGACATCCTCGTCGCCAATGAGGCCGAGATCCTGAGCCTCTATGAGACCGATGACTTCGGCGTTGCGATGGAGAGCGTCCGCGCCGAGGTCGAGATCGCGGCGCTGACCCGCAGCGAGCATGGCAGCGTCATCGTCGCCGGCGCCGCGACCCACCAGGTGGCGGCCGAACCGACCAAGCTGCTCGACACCACCGGCGCGGGCGATGCCTATGCCGCGGGCTTCCTGGCAGCACACACGCGCGGCCTGTCCTTGCCGGAGGCCGCGCGCTGGGGCAGCGTCGCAGCCGCCGAGGTGATCAGCCATTTCGGCGCGCGCCCGCAGGCCGATCTGCGGGCCTTGGTCGGAGTCTGAAACATGCGCCTTGCCCTGGCTTTCCTGGTCCTCACCCTGCCCGCCTTCGCGCATCACGGGGAGCACCACCCCACGGGCCTGGCGCAACTCGACCCCGGCACGCGGGAAATGCAGCGCGCACGGCAGAACCCCGCAGCCACCCCCTTCGTGCCCGAGCAGAACCGCACCGCGGCCGACGCCGATGCCGCGGGCATCGATGATGCGGCCGGCCTGCTGAACGCCGCCCACGCCGCGCTGCGCAACCGCCGCACGGCCCAGGCCATCGAGTTTCTGGAACGCGCCGAAGCACGGCTGCTGACACGCAGCACACCCGCCAACCGCGCCAGCGTGCCCGTCGAACAGGGGCCGGTCGCGCGCATCGCCAATGCGCGCCGCGCCTCTTCCGCGGGCGATGTGCAGACTGCATTGCGCGAAACGGATGCGGCGCTGGTCGCGCTCGAACGCCCGCGCCGCCGGCCCCGCTAGCGCGCGCTGGCGCGTGCGGTCATGCTGTGCCGAATGACCACACGTCGCGCCCTTGTGCTGACCCCGCTCGCCGCCCCTGCCTTCGCGCAGGCGCCCTGGCCCAACCGCCCCGTGCGCGTGATCAACCCCTATGCGCCGGGCGGCACCACCGATGTCATCATGCGCCTGATGGCGGAGCGGCTGGAGCGTGCCCTGGGCCAGCCCTTCATCATCGAAAGCCGCGGCGGCGCGGGCGGTGCAATCGGCACCGCGGCCGGCGCGCAAGCCATCGATGGGCATACCGTGGTGGTGACCAATACCGGCCCGCTCTCGGTGGCCCCCGCTCTGCCCAATCCGCCGCCCTACGACCCGGCGCGCTCCTTCACCTACATCACCATGTTCGGCGGCGCGCCCATCCTGGTGGCGGTGCGTGCAGCCAGCACCATCACGACCATCGGCGAATACATCGCCGCCGCCCGCGCCCGGCCGGAGACGATCAGCTACGGCACCTCCGGCGTTGGCTCCATCGGGCACCTGGCGGGGCTGATCTTCGAACAGGCCACCGGCGCGCGGCTGCTGCACATCCCCTTCCGCGGCGCCTCGGAGGCCGAGGTAGCGGTACTGGGCGGCGAGCCCACCTCCATCGTCAACACGTTGGGCGCCCATGGCGGTGCGGTGCGCCAGGGCGGGCTGCGCGGCCTGGCCGTGACAAGCGCCGAACGCATGCCGAGCTTCGCCAACATCCCGACCCTGGTTGAAGCCGGGCTGCCGGGTGCCGTCGTCACCAACTGGTTCCTGCTGGCCGGACCGGCCTCCATGCCGGCCGAGCATGCAAGCCGCATCAACGCCGTCTGCCAGGCCGCGATGGCCGAGCCCGTCATCGTCGAACGCTTCGCGCAGATGGGCCTGGTCTCGCTCGGCAACCTGAGCGGCGCGCAAATCCGCGATTTCGTCGCGGCCGAAGCCACGCGCTGGGCGCCCTTGGTGCGCCAGGCCGGCATTACCGGTTGAACCGCGACGCGCGGCGCGCCAGCATCGCCTGATGCAACGCCGCGCCATCATCACCCTGCCCCTGCTGGCCATGCCGGCCATGGCGCAGACCCGCTTTCCCGAACGCCCGATCCGGCTGATCGTGCCCTGGACCGCGGGCGGCCCGGCCGATGTGGGTTTCCGCGCCCTGTCCGAACTCGCCAGCCGGCGGCTGGGCCAGCCCGTGGTGGTCGAGAACCGTGCCGGGGCCGCGGGCATACTGGGCGCGCTCGCGCTCCAGGAAGCCCGCCCGGACGGCCACGCCATCTCGCAGATGCATGTGGGCGTGGTGCGGCAGATGCTGCTCAACCCCCGCCCGCCCTATCATCCGATCGACGATCTGACCTACATCCTGCAGATCACCGGCTTCATCATGGGCGCGGTGGTGCGCGCCGACAGCCCGCACCGCAGCCTGCCCGAATTGCTCGCGCATGCGCGCGCCCATCCGGGGCGGCTCAACTACGGCACGCTGGGCACCGGCAGCACGCAGCATTTGCTGATGGAACGCATCGCGCTGGCCCAAGGCATCACCTGGACCCATGCGCCCTATCGCGGCACTGCCGATACGCTGCGCGCGCTGCTGGGCGGCGAGATCGACTTCGCCTCGGAAAGCTCGGGCTGGGCGCCGCTGGTGCAGGCGGGGCAGCTGCGGCTGCTCGCAGTCTATGGCAGCGAGCGCGCGCGCCGCTTCCCCGATGTGCCAACCTTGCGGGAGTTGGGCATCGATCTGACCATCGACAGCCCCGGCGGGCTGATAGGCCCGCGCGGCATGGATGCGGGCGTGGTGCGCGTGCTGGCCGAAGCCTTCACCGAAGCCGCGCGCGACCCGACCCATCTGCAGATCCTGGAGCGCCTGGACCAACCGCTGCTGCTGGCGGACGGCGCCGCCTATCGCGAATTGATGCGCCGGACCATGGAGGAGGAGCGCGCGGTGCTGCGGCAATTGAACATGCTGCCCGCCTGAGGCTGGGCAGCGCCCGGCCGACCCTGGCAGTATGCATCCATGGCTCGTCCTTCGCTCCGCCGCCGCCGCCCCAGCCCACCCAAGCCCTGGCGCATGTTCGGCGCGGCCACGCTGGTGGTTCTGATTGGGCTCGCGGTCAGTTGGTGGAACATTACCGAACGCACGCGCAAGGCCGCACTCGAGGATGCGCGCAGCCTGACGCGGAACCTGTCGCTGGCCTTGGCGGACCAGGCCGGGCGCGGCATCCAGGCGGTGGAGATCCTGCTCAACGAGATGATCCGCGCCGGCGAGGCCGACGCCTTCGCAGGCCCGCTGCCCGGCGTGGTGACCGACCTGCCCAGCCTGCGCGCCGTTGTCTGGACCGACGCCGCCGGCCGGGTGCGCCGCTCGACCGAGCCCTCGCTGGTGGATTTCCAGGTCAGCGACCGCGACTGGTTTCGCACGCTGCGCCTCGCGCCGCAGGCCACGCGCTTCGGCGCGGTGGAGCCAGGGCGTTTCCTCGCGGTCGGCCAGCGCAATGTGCAGCAGGTGGGGCAATGGAGCATCCCGCTGGCCATCGCGCGGCGCGATGCCAATGGCGAATTCGCAGGCGCCGTGGTGGCGTTGCTGGACCCCGAGCACCTGCTCAAGATCGGCCGCGGCGTGACGCAGGGCTTCGGCGTCGCGGTACGATTCTCGGGCGCCAACGGCGCGTTGCTCGCGCGCTCCGATGGCGGTGCCGCGGGCATCGGGCTGATCCACCCCGGCGCCTGGATTTTCCGCGACTTCATGCCGCGCCGCGACCAGGGCCAGCACGAGGGCACCGACATGACCGGCGGCGAGGTGCTGGCCGCCTTCGCCACCATCCCGCAGGGGCTGATGGTGGTGGAGGTAGCGCGCCCGCGCGACGCGGTGCTGGCCGCGACGATACCGCTATCCTCGGCCCTGGCGGTGGCGATGGGCTCGATGGCCATGCTGGTCCTGCTGGCCTTCTGGCTGCTGGTGCGCCAGTCCAACGCGCTGCAGCGCCAGGGCCATGCGCTGGCCGAACAGGAGCGCGCGGCACGCGCCGGCGGCCGCGCGAAGGAGGAATTCCTCGCCTCCATGAGCCATGAAATCCGCACGCCGATGAATGGCGTGATCGGCATGACGAGCCTGCTTCTGGACACCAGGCTCGACGCCGTGCAGCGCCGCCATGCCGAGACCATCCAGGCCAGCGCCGAACACCTGTTGTTGCTGCTGAACGACATCCTGGACCTCTCGAAACTCGAGGCCGGCGAGGTGACGCTGGAACGCACGCCGTTTGATCCGGAAGCCGAGGTCGCGACCATCCTGGAACTCTTCGCACCACGCGCGGCGGCACAGGGCGTCGAGGTGATCGGCGCGCTCGACCCGGCGCTGCCGCCGCGCGTGCTGGGCGATGCCGGGCGCTTCCGGCAGATCCTGTTCAACCTGGTCGGCAATGCGGTGAAGTTCACCGAGCATGGCTTCATCGAGGTGAGCGTGACGGCGCGCAATGACGGCGCGCAGGTGCGGCTGGTCTGCGAGATCGCCGATAGCGGCGTGGGGCTGGAACAGAGCCAGGTCCCGCATCTCTTCGAGCGCTTCACCCAGGCTGATGCATCCATCAGGCGCAAATTCGGCGGCACCGGGCTCGGGCTGTCGATCTGCCGCAGGCTTGCGGAACAGATGGGCGGCGAGGTGTCGGCCCGCCAGCGTGACCCGAGCCTGCCGCGCGGTGGCGGCAGCGTCTTCACCTTCAGCGTGCTGATGGGCCGCAGTTCTGAGCAGCGGGCCGAACCGCCGGCCGTGCTGCGCGATGCCGGCGTGCTGTTGTTGCTGAAAAGCGAGCGCGTGCGCAACGCGGCCGCCAATGCGGTCATCGCCATCGGCGCCAAGCCGCTGCCCGCCGGCAGTGCTGCCGAAGCCGAGGCCCTGGCGCGCGCGCAGCTTCCGGCCTTCGCGCTGGTACCCATCGGCGCGGCAGCCGCCATCACCGCCGCCAGCCCCGGCACGCGATGCGTCATCCTGGCCGGTGCCGCGGATAGTGCTGCGGCCGAGGCCGCGCTGCTCAAGCCCATACTGCCGCGCCGCCTGCGCGAGGCCCTGCTGGACATCGAAGCCACCGTCCAGGCCGCGCCGCCACCCGCCAAGACCGTCGGCCGCATCCTGCTGGTCGAGGACAACCCGACCAACCAGTTGGTGATGCGCGGCATCCTGGATGCTGCTGGTGCGCAGGTGGACCTGGCGATCAATGGTGCCGAGGCGGTGCAGGCCACGCGCCGCGAAAGCTACGCGATCATCCTCATGGATGTGCAGATGCCGGTGATGGATGGGCTGGAAGCCACACGGCAGATCCGCGCCACCGCCGGGCCGAACCGTACCACGCGCATCATCGGCCTGACGGCGGCGGCCGGCGATGAATACCAGGCGCAATGCCTGGAGGCAGGCATGGACGACTACATGACCAAGCCGGTGCGGCGCGCGCTGCTGCTACAGCGCTTGGGTTTGGTGGACGCGAAGGCTGGCCAGTGAGCGGAAGGTCGGCGAATGCGCCCAGGCCAGCGGCCCGGGCAATGGCACGCAGCGCGCCAGCCGCGGCGCCATCGCGGCGAAGAACACCTGCCCCACCATGCGCGCCAGCGCGGCACCGGCGCAGAAATGCGGACCGAGCCCGAAGCCCAAATGGCGGGCAGGCTTGCGCGTGATGTCGAAGCGCTCCGGCGCGTCGAAGGCGCGTTCGTCGCGGTTGGCGCTGCCATACATGACCAGCACCTTGGCGGCGGCGGGCATGGTCACGCCATGCATGGTGGCATCGGCCGTCAGTGTGCGCGCGAAGCGCTGGGCAGGGGTTTCGTAGCGCAGGATTTCCTCGATGGCGTCGGGCAGGCGCGCAGGTTCGGCGGCCAGCAGCAACGCCTGCCCGGGGTGACGCATCAGCGCCAGCGCGCCATTGGCCAGGAAACTGCTGGTGCTCTCGAAGCCCGCGCCGAACACCGCGCGCGCCATCCAGACCACGCTGTCGGGTTCCAGTTCCATCCCCAGCAGAGCGCTGATCATGTCCTCGCCCGGTGCGGCGCGGCGGCGTTCCACCTGGCGGGCGGTGATGGCGAACAGTTCGGATTGCGCGGCCTCGCCATCCGGTGTGCGCGCGCGGGTCGCGGGGTCGCGATACATCGAGATGTCGATGAGGCGCTTGAACTCGGCCAGATCCGCGCCCTCCACGCCCAGCAGATGCGCCATGACGGCGCCGGCCAGGGGCGATGTCACGTCGCGCACCAGATCGAATTCGGCAGGCAGCGTGGCGGTCAGGCGTTCCACCATGGCTTCGATGAAGGCGCGTTCGCGTGCCACCTGGCGGCGGTTGAAGGCATCATTCACCAGCGCGCGCATGGCGGTGTGGCGCGGTGGGTCCATGCTGCCGACGGTGCGGCCGAGCTTCGCGCGGCTGTCATCGATGACATTGCCGCCGGTGTTGGAAAAGCGCGGCACATCGTTGAGTGCGGCGATCACATCGGCATGGCGCGAGAGCACGAAGCAGCGCGCGCCCTCGCTCCAGTAGACCGGATGCTCGTCGCGCAGCGCGCGGTAGAACGGATAGGGGTCCGCATGGACGGCGAAGTCGAAAGGATCGAAGCTGAACGCCATGACCAAGGATCGTAGCGGCATTTTAATTGCCGGCCACCCCGACGAGACGCCCCGCATGCGCGACGCTCTGCTGCGCGCCGGCCCGCACCCCGTCTGGCTACTGGGCGAGGCGTATGACCCCGCGCACATTACCTGCCTGATCGCCTACAAGCCGCCGGCGGGGCTGATGGCGTCGCTGCCCAATTTGTCGCTCGTGCATGGCACGGGTGCCGGCGTGGATGCGCTGCTGGTGGCGCCCGATCTGCCAGCGGATATGCCGATCGGGCGGGTCGTGGGGCCAGAGCTGTCGGGCATGATGGTGCATCATGTGCTGGCGGCGGTGCTGCGGCATTTGCGGCGTGGCGAGACCTATGCGGCGCAGCAGCGCGAAGCCCGCTGGACGCGCCATCCACCGCGCGACATCGCCGCGTTCCGGGTGGTGGTGCTGGGCACCGGCGCGATGGGTGGCGCGGTGCTGCCCGCACTGGCCGGCTTGGGCATACCCGCGCAGGGGTGGAACCGCGCCGCAGGGCCGCTGGCCGATGTGCTGCGCGGCGCCATGGCAGCCGTGGTGCTGCTGCCCGCAACACCCGCCACGCGCGGCGTGCTGGGCACAGCCGAACTGGCCGCTTTGGCCGATGACGCGCTGGTCGTCGCCGCCGGCCGCGGTGGCCAGGTGTGTGAAGCCGCGCTGTTGCGCGAGTTGGATGCGGGCCGCCTCTCCGCCGCGTTGGATGTGTTCGACGCCGAGCCGCTGCCGCAGGGCCACACCCTCTGGCGCCACCCGCGCGCGCAGGTCACGCCGCATATCGCTGCCGCGCCACATCCTGACGCGGTCGCGCGCTGCGTGCTGGAAAGCATGGAGCGCGTCGCGCGCGGCGAGGCGCCGCTGCATCCGGTTGATCGCGCCCGTGGATACTGAAGCCGAGATCGCGCGCGCGCTGTTCACCGGCATGGTGCTGGGCACCGTCGCGCATGCGGGACCGGCTGTGGCGGAGGAACTGGTCTTCCGCACATTCCGCCTGCAACAGCGCGAGCGCTTCCTGCCAGGCCTGCTGAAACTGGGTCTGGACCAGTTGCCGCACGCCATCGCCTGCGCGCGCTACCACATGCTGTCCAACGCGATCGGCGGCGTGCGGGTGTATTGCGTCGAGGAGAGCACGCGGAAGGCCTGGGTGGTCTATCCCGCGCCACGCTGGCTGTGGTGGGGCACGGCGGTCTGCGGCATTCCCGCGCAGGTCAGTGCGGCGATGCTGCGCGGCTGGCATGCGCAGAATGGCGTGGCGCTGGGCAATCCGCGGCTGGGCTTCGTGTGCACCGGCCAGGTGGCGGCGGGCGATGCCGCGCTGTCGGGCTACTACATCGAGGAGGCACGGGACCTCGCTCCTGAGGAACGGCTGCGTTTTACTGCTGAAGCGCCGCCGCCGCCCGGCCCGCAGCCCGTACTGCCATCCGGCGCCTGGCCCGCCGAGCGCCGCGCCAAGGCGGCGCGCGGCTATGCGCGCGAATATGCGCGCAGCCTGATCATCGCGGCGGGCGAGATGGGCGGGCTGGATGCGGTGCTGCTGCGCGCGGCGGGCCAGGTGGGCTTGCAGTTCGGCCATCTGCCGGCTGTCGCGCCATTGCCGGTGCTGGCGGACACGCCGTTGGGCATCGCCATTGCCGCCGCTTTGGCCGCAGGTATCGCCCGGATTGAACGCGGCAGCGAAACCGCGTGAAGTAGCGCCATGCGTCACGCCCTTGCCCTGCTGCCCTTGCTGCTCACCGCGCCCGCGCTGGCGCAGCCCGCACAGAACACGCTGCGCATCGCGATCTTCGAGGATCTCGATGTGCCGGACCCGACCTTCTCGCGCAATTTCGCCGGCCACCAGGTGCTGTCGGCGATGTGCGACAAGCTGTTGGAACTGACACCCAATGGCCGCTTCATCGGCAATGTCGCCGAGCGCTATGAATGGACCGACGACAAGCGCGGCCTGGTGCTGCATCTGCGCGCAGGCGTGACCTTCCCTGATGGCGCGCCCTTCGATGCCGAGGCCGTCGCCTTCGGCATCAACCGCCACATGACGACACAAGGCAGTTTCCGCCGCGGTGAAATGCCGAGTGTCACGGGCGTCACGGTGCTGGGCCCGTTGACCGCGCGGATCGATTTGTCGGAACCCTTCGTGCCGCTGCTCTCCATCCTGGTGACGCGCGGCGGCATGATGGTCAGCCCGCGCAACGCCGAGCGCAACGCGCCGCTGTGCAACGGCCCCTTCCGGCTGCGGGAGCGCGTGGCACTCGACCGCATCATGCTGGAGCGCAACACAGGCCATTGGAACGCGCAGAACATCCATATCGAGCGCGTGATCTTTCGCCCCATCGCCGATGGAAACATCAGGCTGCAGAACCTGCGCGCGGGCGCAGCGGAATTGATGGAACGCGTGGCCCCCACGGACCTTCCCATCGTGCGCGCGCAACGCGGCCTGCGCACGGCGGGTACCGTGGAACTGGGCCACAATTTCATCCGCTTCAACGTCGCCAACGCGGCCGGCGCGCAATCCGCCTTCGGTCGCAGCGCGACATTGCGCGCGGCGCTGGACGCGGCAATCGACCGCGAGGCGCTGGTGCGCGTGATCTTCCAGGGCGAGGCGCTGGCGGGCAACCAATGGGTGGCACCGGATCATCCGCTCTTTGCGCGCGCCCATCCGGTGCCATCGCGCGACCTGCCGCGCGCGCGGCGACTGGTGCAGGAATCCGGCATCGCAAACCCCGTGCTGCGGCTGAACACGCCGAACCAGCCGGAACTCATGCAGGCCTCCGAAGTGATACAGGCGATGGCCGCCGAGGCCGGCATCCGTGTGGAGATCACCGCCATGGAAATCGGCGCATATGTGCGCGCC
>JAPLOK010000056.1 GCA_026400775.1 Alphaproteobacteria bacterium
GAGGCGCTGTCCTGGGGCTTCACCACCACCCATTCCGACACGCAGGACGTGTTCATCGAACGCGTGCTGGATGCCGACCACTACGCCACCGAAGACGGCCCGCGCCGCTTCACCACGCGCGAGGCGCGGCTGCGCATCCGCGGCGGTGGCGAGGAGGTGCTTCGCGTGCGCGAAACGCGCCATGGCATCGTCATCTCCGACCTGGATGAAACCCCGCGCACGGATGGCACCGCACTCTCGGTCGCCATGGCCAATCTCGCCCCGCGCGACACCAGTGCCGAGGGGCTGCTGATGCTCAACCGCGCGCGCAGCGTGGCGGAGGGCGGGGCGGCGGCGGCGCGCGTCACCAGCCCGCCGCAGAACCTGATGCTGGCCGATGGCACGGGTGCGATCGGGCTGTTCCTGACCGGCCGCACGCCGATCCGCCGCGCCGGTGATGGCAGCCTGCCCAGCCCGGGTGATACCGCCGCGCATGGCTGGGACGGTTTCGCCTCACCAGGCGATATGCCGCGCTGGGTCAGCCCGCCCAGCGGCCGGCTGGTGAATGCGAATAACCGCGTGGCCCCGGCCGACCATCCGGTCTTCCTGGGCCGCGACTTCCCGGGCGATTGGCGCTTCCGCCGCATCCATGCGTTGCTCGACGCCAATCCGCGCCCCGATGCGGCGGTGATGGCGGGCATGCAGCTCGATGCCTATTCGTTGCTGGCCGAGGCCTCGCTGCCCATGCTGCGCAACCTGGCCACCACCGGGCGCGCGCGCGAAGCCCAGCAATTGCTCGCCGGTTGGACCGGGGAGATGGCCGCGGGCCTGGGGCAGCCGCTGATCTGGAACGCCTGGCAGCGGCATTTCATGCGCCTCGTGCTGGAACGCGCCGGCGTGCCCGAGACCGCGGCCAGCCCCGAATTCCTCGGCCAGATCCTGGCCGGCCGCGCCCCCGCCTTCTGCCGCCCCGATTGCGACGGGCCGGCCGCGCGCGCGCTCGATGCCGCGGTCGAACAGCTCTCGGCGCTGTACGGCCCCGACATGAATCGCTGGCGCTGGGGAGAGGCGCATCAGGCGCGCTTCGAACACCCGCTGCTGCGCTTCATCCCGGGCCTGTCCTGGGCCACGCGGCTGGCCGTACCCACAGCCGGCGATGGCCAGACGGTGCTGCGTGCCACTCCGCGCGGCGGCGCCGAGCAGCCCTTCATGAATGTGCATGGCGCGGGGCTGCGCATGGTCGCCGACATGGCCAGCCCCGATGGGCTGATCGCCATCACCAGCACCGGCCAATCGGGGCATCCCATGTCCGAGCATTGGGGGGATCTGCTGCCGCTCTGGGCCGAGGGGCGGATGCTGCGGCTGTCACGCGAGGCCACGCGCACCCTCAGCCGGGTGGAACTCTGGCCGTGATCCAGCCCGTGGTGATCGGGCTGCTGGCGGGGTTTGTGGGGTTCGCGTCGTCCTTCGCTGTGGTGCTGGCTGGCTTCACGCAGATGGGCGCGACGCCTGCCCAGGCGGCCTCGGGCCTGTTTGCGGTGACCTTCGCCATGGGCGCACTCGGCGCCTGGTTTTCCTGGCGCCTGCGCATGCCGGTGGCGATTGCCTGGTCCACGCCGGGTGGCGCGCTGCTGGCGGCCAGCGCCATGCCGGCTGGTGGATTCCCGGCGGCTGTCGGCGCCTTTCTGGTGGCGGCCGCGCTGCTGGTGCTGGCCGGTTTCTGGCGGCCGCTGCTGCGCGCGGTGCAGGCGATTCCCGCCCCCTTGGCCAATGCGATGCTGGCAGGCGTGCTGCTGGATTTGTGCCTGGCACCGGCGCGCGCGGTGGGCAGCCTGCCATGGCTGGCACTGCCGGTGGTGCTGGTCTGGCTGGTGATGCTGCGCCTCGCGCGGCTTTGGGCGGTGCCGGCGGCGGTGGGGCTGGCGGTAGCGCTGATTTTGGCTTTCGCGCCGCCCGCGCCGGGCTGGTTCACCGGGCTGGGGCCGGCACCGGAATTCGTGCTGCCGGTCTTCGAGCTCGGTACCATCATCGGCATCGGGCTGCCCTTGTTCCTGGTCACCATGGCGTCTCAGAACGTGCCGGGCATGGCGGTGCTGGCGGCCAATGGCTGGCGGGTCGATCCGGGGCCAGTCTTCGTGGCGACGGGTGCGGCCAGCGCGGCAGGCGCCTTCATCGGCGGGCAGATGGTCAATTTCGCGGCGATCACCGCGGCCTTGTGCGCCGGGCCGGAAGCCGGCGAGGACCGATCGCGCCGCTGGATCGCGGGCTGCGTCTCGGGCCTGACCTACCTGGCCTTCGCGCTGCTGGCGGGTGCGGCGGCGGCTTTCGTCGCGGCCGCACCGCCCTTGCTGATCCAGGCGGTGGCGGGGCTGGCGCTGCTCTCATCGCTGGCGGGTGCCATGCGCGCGGCCATGGAGGATGAGGCTGCGCGCCTGCCCGCCGCGCTGACCTTCGTGACGGTGGCCAGCGGCATTTCCGTAGGCGGGATCGGGGCCGCCTTCTGGGGGCTGGCGGCGGGGCTGGTGGCGATGCGGGTGCTGGCGGCGCGCTGAGTGGTCGGGGCGACTGGATTCGAACCAGCGACCCTCTGCTCCCAAAGCAGATGCGCTACCAGGCTGCGCCACACCCCGACTGCCGTGCTCTCTAGGCCAGACCGGCGCCGAGGGAAACACCCTGCTTGCATCCGGCGCGCACAGACGGCATCAGCCCCGCATGCGCATCGCCCTGATCCACGCCCTGAAGCACAGCGCCGCCCCGGTGGAGGCCGCCTTCGCCCGTGCCTGGCCCGAGGCCACGTTGATGCACCTGATGGACACTTCGCTCTCCGCCGATCTGGCGGCTGAAGGCGCGCTCACCCCGCGCATGACAGAACGTTTCCTCACCTTGGCGCGCTATGCGGCCGGCACCGGCGCTCAGGGCATTCTCTTTACCTGCTCCGCCTTCGGCCCCTGCATCGAGGCCTGTGGGCGCGACCTCTCGCCCATGCCCGTGCTCAAGCCCAATGAGGCGATGATCGAGGAAGCCGCGCCCTATCGCCGCATCGGCCTGCTGGCGAGCTTCCCCGGCACGATCGCCTCCATGCCGCCGGAATTCCCGCCCGGCACGCAGCTCACGCCCATCCTGGCCGAAGGCGCGCTGGCGGCGCTGGATGCCGGTGATATCGGGACCCACGACCGGCTGATCCTGCAGGCCGCGCTGCGCTTCGGGCCGGAGGCCGAGGCGATCGCGCTCGGCCAGTTCAGCATCGCGCATATGGCCGATGCCATCGCGAAGGCCACCGGCAAGCCGGTGTTGACCACGCCCGACAGCGCGGTGCGCAAATTGAAGGGGATGTTGTGATGCTCCGTCGCGCCCTGCTGGCCGGCGCAGTGGCCAGCCCCTTGGCCAGCCCCGCCCTGGCGCAGCCGCGCCCCGTCGAACAGGGCGAAAGCCTGGGCGCCGGCTGGCGGCTGCAATTGCTGATCCGCTGGGGCGATGCGGTGCTGTCCGATGCCGCGCCGTGGAACCCCGCCGCCCCGGATGCCGAGGCCGCTTCCAGCCAATTCGGCTGGGATGCGCGGCTGATCGCGGTGGCCAGCCCGCCACGCGCCACCGATGGCGCGGCGCGCGCGGTCGCGGTGGTGGGCCACCCTTCGGTGGATGCCGCCATGGCCTTCCCCGATGGGCGCGACCGGCCGGATGTGGCGGCCGCCATGCAGGGGGCCAGCATCATCAACCTCGAACGGCAGGGCGGGCGCTGGGTGCTGACCTCGGGCGGGTTTCAGGCGCGGCGACTGACCGGTTCCACCCTGGCACGCGCGAGCGGCCCAGGCGCGGAACGCCTGGGCGGCGCCATCACTGGCATTTTCGGCGCCGGCGGTGGCTGCGTGACACCCTGGGGCAGTGTGTTGCTGGTCGAATCCGAAGCCTCGGACTGGGCGCCGCGCCTGCCGGGCCGCGTGGGGGCGGGCCATGGCTGGGTGGTGGAAATTGACCCGCTGGACCCGCAATCCATCCCGGTGAAGCACACCGCCCTGGGCCAGGGCGCGCAGGATGCCGCGGCCGGGCTGCTGCCCGATGGGCGGCGCGTGGTGTACCTCGCGCATCCCGGCGGGCTGGTGCGCTTCATCGGCAGCGCCGAAGGGCTGCATGGCGCCGAGATGGCCGCGGCCAGCTTCCAGGGCGGTCAGGTGCTGTGGCAGCCGCTGCCGGCCGAGGCTTGGCAGAATCTGGGCGCCGCATTGGCCGCCGCGCGCGCCACCCGCCTGCCCGGCGGCATGGGGCTCTCGGCGGCGGCGGGCGGCATCGCGGTGGCGGGTCTGGGTGTGCTGCGCGATGAGGGCGCAGGCGCGCGCGTGCTGCCCTGGCCGGCCACCGCCGGCATGGCGGCGCTGGCGCTGGATGGGCGCGGGCAGATCTTCTCGGCCACCGACGCTGCCGAGGGTCGCGCGGCCACCGTGCTGGACCCGCGCGGGGCGGCGATCATGGGCGCGCCGCGCGGGGCGAGCATCGGCGGCCTGGGCTTCACGCCGGATGGTGCATCGCTGCTGACGGCGATTCGTGCGCCGGGCCGCGAGCCCGGGCGCAGCTATGCAAGGCCCGCCACGCGCTGGCCGGATTTCCGCGCAGGCACGCCGCCGCGCAGTGCGCTGGCAGCCCTGAGCGCCTGAGCGCGCCGATCGGCCGCGCCAGTCAGGCTCAGCGGGTGATGCGATCCGTGCCCATGAAGGGCTGAAGCGGTGCGGGGATGGCGATCGAGCCATCCGGCTGCTGGTGGGTTTCCATCACCGCGATCATCGCCCGGCCCACCGCCACGCCCGAGCCGTTCAGGGTGTGGACGAAGACCGTGTCCTTGCCCCGCTTGAAGCGGGCATTCATCCGGCGCGCCTGAAAATCATGGCAGTTGGAGCAGGAGGAGATTTCGCGCCAGGCCTGCTGGCCGGGCAGCCAGACCTCCAGATCATAGGTCTTGGCCGAGGCGAAGCCCGTATCCCCGGCGCAAAGCAGCATGCGCCGCCAGGTGAGGCCGAGTTCGGTCAGGATGGCTTCGGCGCAGCGGGTCATGCGCTCGTGTTCGACGGCACTGTCCTCGGGGCGGGTGATGGAGACGAGTTCCACCTTCTGGAACTGGTGCTGGCGCAGCATGCCGCGGGTGTCGCGGCCGGCGGAGCCTGCTTCGGAGCGAAAGCAGGGGGTGAGTGCGGTGAAGAGCAGCGGTTCGGTGGGTTCGGGGATGATCTGGTCAGCGACGAGGTTGGTCAGCGGCACCTCGGCGGTGGGGATGAGGTATTTCTCGCCGGCCTTGAACAGGTCTTCCTCGAATTTGGGCAATTGCCCGGTGCCGAAGGCGGTGGTGGCGTTGACCAGATAGGGGGGCGCCACTTCGGTATAGCCATTCTGGATGGTCTGGGTGTTGAGCATCCATTGACCGAGCGCGCGTTCAAGGCGGGCGAGCGCGCCCTTCAGCACGACAAAGCGGGAGCCTGCGAGGCGTGCGGCGGCTTCGAAATCCATCAGGCCGAGGGCTTCGCCGAGTTCGAAATGCTGGCGGGCATCGGGGATGGTGGCGGGCGTGCCGTGCTGGTGCTGGACGACATTGGCGGATTCGTCGGCGCCGTCAGGCACGGAGGGGTCGAGCAGGTTGGGGAGTGCTGCGAGCACTGCATCCAGCGCAGCCTGATGCTGGGGCGAATCATCGACGGTCGCCAGGCCAGCGACCTCGGCCTTCAGCCGCACGGCTTCATCAGCCTGACCCTGCTTCATGGCCATGCCGATGGCGCGGCTGAGTTCATTGCGTCGGGACTGCGCAGCCTCAGCCCGCTGGATCGCATCGCGTCGCGCGGCGTCGATCGTCAGAATGGCGCCAGACTGCGCGGATGTGCCCCGCCGTGCCAAGCCTCGGTCGAACGCCTCGGGATTGGCGCGGATGAACCTGATATCATGCATGGTCACAGAACCCTCGAGAGAGGCGCGTTACGGCGTCAGCGGCCGGCCCATCACGCCTTCGCCTTGCCCTCATCCTCAGCCCGGTCGATCGGCTTGGGCGCGATGATCCGCGCCGCGATGATCGACAACTCGTAGAGCAGGATCAGCGGGATCGCGAGGCCCACCTGGCTGATCACATCCGGCGGCGTGATGATGGCCGCCACGATGAACATGATCACCACCGCGTAGCGCCGGCCCTTGCGCAGCGTCTCCACGTCCAGCACGCCGATCTTGCACAGCAGCACCAGCACCACCGGCATCTGGAAGGCGATGCCGAAGGCCAGGATCATGTGCATCACCAGCGAGAGATATTCGCTGACCTTGGCTTCCAGCTGGATCGGAATACCGCCCGTACCGGGAGGCGTCTCGAAGCTGATGAAGAACTGCCAGGCCAGTGGGAAGATAAAATAATAGGCCAGCGCCGCGCCGGCCACGAACAGGATGGGGGCGGCGATCAGGAAGGGCCGGATGGCCCGCTTCTCCGACCGGTACAAGCCGGGGGCCACGAACAGCCAGATCTGCGTGGACCAGATCGGGAAGCTGAAGAACACCGCGCCAAAGAACGCCACCTTCAGGTAGGTGAAGAAGGCCTCGTAGAGCTGGGTGAAGATCATGCGGCGGTCAGCGCCGGTGCCGGCCTGGGCCGCCAGGATGTCGGCCAGCGGCTGCGCCAGGAAGGCGTAGATCTGGCCGGAGAAATAATAGCACACCATGAACATCAGGATGAACGTCACCACGCAGGTGATGACGCGGTTCCGGAGCTCCATCAGGTGCTCCATCAACGGCATGGGCTTGTCGTTGATGACGTCTTCCTGCGGTTCGCGGGTCTTGGCCATGTCGGTGTGGTCCTCAGGCCTGGGTGGTGGCGGGGCGCGGGGGCGCGGTCTCGACAGCGGGCGCGGGTCCGGGTGTCGGCACGGCGGGGGCGGGTGTGGCCGCGACCGGGATGGCGGGTTCGGCCACCGGCACCACCGGCGGCGGCGGCGCCATGGTGCTGGGCGGCAGGAAGGAGGGGGCGCTCTCCACCGTCGCGGCCGTGGGCGGCGGCGGGGGTGGCGGCGGCGGCACATAAGGCGCCAGCGTGCTGGGCGGGATGAAGTCGGGCGCGCCCTCGGTGGTGGCGGCGGTGGCCGGCGGCGTCCAGGCGGGCGGGGTGTAGGTGGATGCGCCAGTCGGATCGTTGAAGGCGGATTTCAGGCTGCCGTCGGCATCCACCGTCTTCTCGATGGTGGACTTGATGTCGAAGGTCCGGATCTCGTTGATGGTGTTCTTCACATCCTGGATCTGGTCGCGCACCTCCTGGAGGTTGGCTTCCTTCACCAGGTCATCGGCCTGGGCCTGGAAGCTGCGGAACGCCTCCTTCGCCTTGCCGATGCCGCGGGCAATGCCCTTCAGCGTCTCAGGCAGCTGCTTGGGCCCGATGACCAGCAGCGCCACGACGGCAATCAACAGGATTTCTGACCAAGCCAGGTCGAACATCCGCACCTCGAAAAGGCCGGCCCGTCCCGGCCCGGCGATTGAGCAGTCCCGTTAGCACCGCGCCCCTTATCTAGGAAGCCAGGGCCAGCGCGTCATCGGCCCTATGGTCGGGCAGTTGAGGAAACACGAAGGCACGTTCGGGGTCGGCGGCCAGGCAGACCATGTCCCCCCGCGACAGCCTGACGCCAGGCGGCAGCCGCGCATGCACATGCAGCACATCCCCCGCGCCATCAGGCAGCGCCATATGCGCCATGGTGGTCGCGCCCAGCAGGCGGCAGGCCTCGACCTCGGCGGCGGGGTAGCCGGCCGTGCCGGGGGGCAGCAGGCGCAGGCCCTCGGGGCGCAGCAGCACCCGCGCCGGGCCGTCAGGCAGGCGGGCGGGCAAGGCGCCGAGTGCGGTCTGCGCGACACCGCCCTGCACCATCGCGGGCAGTTCGTTCACCTCGCCCAGGAAACGCGCGACGAAGGGGCTCGCGGGGCGCAGATACAGGTCCTCAGGCGTGCCCAGCTGTTCCACGCAGCCCTCGCGCATCAGCGCGATGCGGTCGGCCATGAACATCGCTTCCTCAGCGTCATGGGTGACGATCAAGGCGGGAATACCGGTTTCCTGCAACACGTGCAGCGTGTCGTCGCGCACCTGTTCGCGCAGCCGCGCATCGAGGCTGGCGAAGGCCTCGTCCAGCAGCAGCGCGCGCGGCCGCGGGGCCAGCGCGCGGGCGAGTGCCACGCGCTGCTGCTGCCCGCCCGAGAGCTGGTGCGGCCAGGCGGCGCGCTTCTCCCACAGGCGCACGCGTTGCAGCGCCTCGGCGGCGCGGGATTCGCGTTCGGCGCGCGGCAGGCGGGAGAGGCCGAAAGCCACGTTTTCCGCCACCGTCAAATGCGGGAAGAGCGCGTAATCCTGGAAGACGAAGCCCACCTGGCGATCCTCGGGCGGCACGTCGCGGCCGGGTTCGGCCAGCACCCTTCCCTCCAGCGTGATGCACCCCTGCTGGATGGGCTCCAGCCCCGCGACCAGTCGCAACAGCGTGGTCTTGCCATCGCCTGAGGGGCCGAGCAGGCACAGGATTTCGCCACTCGGGATGTCCAGCGTGAGTCCGTTCAGGATTCGGCGCGGGCCGAAGGCGTGGTGCAGGTTGGTGAGGGTGAGCGGCATATCAAAGCGCTTGTGGCGCCTTTGCGGCGGTTTGTCAGCCGCGCAACCACCCCAGTGCCACCAGCACCGCCTGCTTGCGCTCGAGGCTCAGCTTTTCGGCCGTGGCGGCATGTGCGCCCAGGCGCGACCATAGCTCAGCCCAATCCGCCGGTGCCCGCCGCGCGACCCAGGCCGGCTGCGGCTCGGCGCGCAGGCCGGCGGCCAGCGCGGCGCGCAGCAGGGCGAAGAATTGCATCATCGGGCCGACCTCGCGCCCCGCGACCCGCTCGGCCAGCGCCAAGGCGCGCGGGCCCGACACACCGCCCAGCGCTTCCTCGGCGAGGCGCGCCATCTCCAGCCCTTGGCCGCTGGCCAAAGCGAGCGCCCGGCCCGGCGCGCCGCCGGCGATGCGCAACAATGCCGCACGGTAATCGCCGGCCAATTCGGGCAATTGCGCGGCCAGCACGTGCACCATGTCAGCTTCGGCCAAGGGGGCGAGGTCCAGCCGGCGCACGCGGCTGCGGATGGTGGGCAGCAGCCGGCCCGGTGCCGCGCAGGCCATCAGCAGCACGGCGCGGGTGGGCGGTTCCTCCAGCGTTTTCAGGATGGCGTTCTGGCCGGCGGCGTCCATCGATTCCGGCTCATCCAGCACCACCACGCGATAGCCGCCCTCGGCCGGGGTCAGCGCCATGAATCTCTTGACCTGGCGTACCGCATCGACGCGGATCATCACCCGCTTGCCCTCGCCGCTATCGGGCGAAAGGGTCAGCAGGTCGGCATGGCCACCGGCGGCGACGCGGCGGAAGACCGGGTGTTCGCTCGGCAGCGCCAGCCCCGCGCCGGGCGGCATGCCCGCCAACAGCCAGCGCGCGAAACGATAGGCGAGCGTGGCCTTGCCGACGCCGGTTGGCCCGGTGAACAGCCAGGCATGGGCGAGGCGGCCGCCGCGTGCAGCCTCGGCCAGCATGGCCTCGGCGCCGGCATGGCCGAACAGGGAGGGGTTTTCGCGCGGGTGCATCACCGGCCCGATCGCCGAAGGCGCGCAGCGACGCAGGCGTGCATCGGCCCGGGCATCACCGCCCCGATCGCCGAAGGCGCGCAGCGACGCAGACGTGAATCGGCCCGCCCCTCATAACGCGGCCAGGATGGCGACAGTCACCGCATCCAGCGGCTGCGCCGCGTCGATCACCCGCCAGCGCGCCGGCTCGCGCGCGGCCAGCGTGTGGAAGGCCTCACGCACACGCTGGTGGAAGCCGATATCCAGCGCCTCATAGCGGTTGGTCTCGCCACGCGCGGCGGCGCGCGCAAGCCCCGCCTCGACGGGCATGTCGAGCAGGAATGTGCGGGCAGGCCACACTGCCTCCAGCGTGCCATCCACCAGCATTCGCCACAGGGCGGCATCACCGGCCTGCCCGCCCACCTGATAGGCATAGGTGCTGTCGGCGAAGCGATCGCAGACCACGGCGGCACCAGCGGCCAGTGCCGGGCGGATGCTGCGCGCGACGTGCTCTCGGCGGGCCGCGAAATGCAACAGCATCTCGGCGCGCGGGTCCCATGCGCGGGACAGCAGCAGACCCCGCGTCGCCTCGGCACCCGGCGCGCCACCAGGCTCGCGCGTCAGCAGCACCGCACCGCGCTGCGCAAGATGGGCTGCCAGCCTGCGCGCCTGGGTGGATTTGCCCGCACCTTCCCCGCCTTCGAGCGTGATGAACATCACCCCCCGCCGAACATGCGCGAGAGCACGACGGGAATGCGCGGCACGAAGCCCAGCTGCTCCACATCCGCACCCGCATAGAGCGGGAAGGTCGCAGGCATGACGCCGCGGCCGGAAATCTCCATCCGCCCGATCTCCTGGCCGGTCATCACCGGGGCGCGCAGCGGCGCATCATAGCGCAGCCGCGCGACCATGGATTCGCGCCAGGTGCGCGGCAGCGTCACCACCACATCCCGCCCGCCGACCAACGGCACGGTGGGGCGCACGCCCAGATGCACCGGCACCTGGTCGATCGCATCCGCCGCGCGGAACAGCACCACATTCTCGAAGTTGGAGAAGCC
>JAPLOK010000429.1 GCA_026400775.1 Alphaproteobacteria bacterium
GGCGTGCGGGATATGCGGCTCGGTGCGGCCCAGCGCCGGCGCACCCTGCGCGTAAGCGCGCGCGGCCTCGATCATCAGCCGCCGCCATTGCACGATCGCGACATCGGATGCGCCCAGGCGTTCACTCGTTCGGTCCGCGATCGGGCCCATGCTTTCCCACATCGCCATGTCCTGCGCGGGGATGCCCTTGATGCCGGTGAAATTGCCGGTCTTCATCAGGGTGCGGTCCTGCTCGAAGCGATTCTGCTGCGTGCGGCGCTTGTTGCCATAGGCGTCGATGTCGATGCCCGGTGTGAGTGCTAGGAATTTCCGCCAATCGGCGTTGGATGGCACGTCCGCCCCCTCGCCCCAGGCCATGAAGTAGAACCAGCTTTCGGTGTTGCTGATCGGCACCGTCACCTGCGCGACGTTGTAGGCGGCGTTGGGCGGGATCAGGCAGGTCAGCGGGGCCAAGAAGGTGGTGACACGCACATAATCATGTGTGGCGGCCTGGGTGATCGGCCGGCGGATGGCTGCGTAGCGGAAGCCGTAGCTGGTCAGTTGCACCTGCAAACGCGGCGCCTTGTCGGTGGAGGGGCGCGTCCAGAGCTTGTTATCGGCGCCGGCGCGGCCGATGCGGGCAGGCACCATGTCCGAACTGTGCAGCGTGGAGGAATGCGCGCTGTCGATCTGGCCTTCCACGATCTGCGCCCAGTTCACCGGTACGCGCGCGCGGCCGACCGCGACGCGGGCATTGGGCGTTGGTGCGAAGGGTGGCGGTTCGAAAGCGGGCATCGTCTCCGGCGCGCCGAGATAGGCCCAGACGAAACCGCCGGCTTCGGCCACCGAATAGGCCGGGTGCTTCACGCGCATCGCGGCACAGGCGCCGGCGGGCTCGCTTGGCATTTCCAGCACCTCGCCATCCACCGCGACCTTCCAGCCGTGGTAGAGGCAGCGCAGCCCGCCTTCCTCGTTGCGGCCAAAAGCCAGCGACGCCTTGCGGTGCGGGCAGGCCTCCGCGACCAGGCCCAAGCGGCCATCGCTATCGCGAAACGCCACCAGCTTCTCGCCCAGAATCTGCACCGGCCAGGGCGTGCCATCCGGTTCCTCGACATCCTCCGAGAGACACACCGGCAGCCAGTGTTGGCGCATCAGGCGGCCCATCGGGGCATCGCCCTCGACGCCGCAAAGCAGCATGTTTTCATCGTGCGTCAGCATGCCGGTTTGTAGCCTGCGGCACGGTTGCGGCGCAATCCTGAGATGGCTAAGCATCGGCCATGGAATTGCCGCTGACGCTTCGTGTCACGCACCGCAGTATGCTCGCGCGCGACATCATGGGCCTGACCTGCACGGCCGATGGGCTGCCCGAATGGGAACCGGGCGCGCATGTCACGCTGGAGGCACCTGGCGGCGCGCTGCGGCAGTATTCGCTCTGCGGCGCGCCCGGCGAGGACTGGCAATTCGGCATCAAGCTGGAGGCGGCCGGGCACGGCGGTTCGGCCGCGATGCATCGGGTGGGGCCGGGCGATGTGCTGCGCGCATCGGTCCTGCGCAACGACTTCCCGCTGACCAGCCCGGGCACCTCGCATCTCTTCATTGCCGGCGGCATAGGCATCACGCCGATCATGGCGATGATCCGAGCGATCGAAGCGATGGGCGGCAAGCCGTGGAAGCTGATCTATCTCACCCGCGATGCGGACAGCACCGCGTTTCTCGACGAACTGGCCGCGATGCGCGGGCGCGTCACGATCCACCATGACGCTGGCGACCCTGAACGCGCCTTCGACCTGTGGCCGCTGCTGGACCAGCCCCGTGGTCGGCACATCCATTGCTGCGGCCCGCGCGGGCTGATGCAGGCGGTGCGCGACATGACCGGCCATTGGCCGGCCAGCGCCGTGCATTTCGAGGATTTCTCCGGCGGCCAGAGCACCGCGCGCGCGGACGACACACCCTTCACCGCGCGGCTTGCGCGCAGCGGCCGCGACGTGCCCGTGCCTGTTGGCACGACGCTGATGGCAGCGCTCGACGCCGCCGGCATCGCTCTGCCGCGCAGCTGCGAGGCCGGAAGTTGCGGCAGCTGCCGCACCACGCTTCTCCAAGGCGCAGCCGACCATCGCGACCTGGTGCTGATGGAGAACGAGCGCGCAACCCAGATCATGCCCTGCGTCTCGCGCGCGGCACCGGGCTGCGATGTGCTGGTGCTGGAGCTGTGACGCCCGCGTCTGATCCTGCGCAGGCGCAGCCAGAGCGGGTGAAGCACCCGCGCATCAACCTCGGTATCGCCGGCCTCTCGCGCGGCTTCATGTTCACGCTGCCCACGCTGCAGGCCGAGACACGCCTGCGGGTCACCGCCTGCGCCGATCCGCTGCCCGAGGCCCGTGCGCGTTTCCAGCAGGATTTTCCGGGAAGTGCGGCGCATGCCGAATTCGCCGCACTCTGCGCCGACCCGCGGGTGGACGCGATCTATATCGCCACCCCGCACCAGTTCCACGCGACACAGGCGATTGCCGCCGCGCGCGCCGGCAAGCATGTGCTGGTCGAAAA
>JAPLOK010000367.1 GCA_026400775.1 Alphaproteobacteria bacterium
GACCATGCCGACACGTCGCGCGATCCTTGCCGCCAGCCTTGCCTTGCCTGCCGCAGCACAGCCGCGTTGGGCGCCCGAGCGCGCGGTGACCTTCCTCGCACCCTTCGCCGCCGGCGGGTCCTTCGATGTCACGCAGCGCGCACTCGCGCGTGCCGCCGAACCCGCCATGGGCCAGCCCATCGCTGTGATGAACCGCACCGGTGCGGCCGGCACCATCATGCTGGGCGAATTGACCCGCGCGCGGCCTGACGGGCATGTGCTCGGGCTGCTCTCGGCCAACACCAATGCGGTCGCGCCGCAGATGATGGCACTGCCGTTCAATCCCGTGGACGACTTCACGCCGCTGCTGGTCTACGGCACCAACCTCACCTTCATCGCGGTGGCGCGCAACGCGCCCTATTCGAATCTGCGCGACACGATCGCCTTCGCGCGGCGCGAACCGGGGCGGCTATCCGTGGGCGTGGCCGCGATCGGTGCCAACAGCCATCTCTCCTTCGCGCGGCTGGCCGCCGAGGAGGGTGTGGAGGTCACCTTCGTGCCCTTCACCGGCGGCGCGCCCGCGGCCACTTCGCTGCTTGGCGGCCATATCCAATGCGCGGTGGTGGCGGGCGAAGTGCTGCCCGCCGTGCGCGATGGCAGCTTGCGGCTGCTGGGCATCATGAACGACCAGAAAAGCGATGAATTCCCTGACGTTCCGCATATGCCGGAACTGGGCTACCGCTGGGCCGCACGTCCCTGGCTCGGCATGGGCGGCCCGCCCGGATTGCCCGAACCCATCGCCGCGCGATGGACGGAAGCACTGCTGGCCGCCACGCATGACAGCGCCTTCCTGGCCGCCATGCGCAGCCTGGCCATCAACCCGCTGCGCGCCACCCGCGGCGAGATGCGCCAATTGATGGCGGACAACCTGGCCGAGAGCGAACAGATCGCGCGCGCCATCCGCGTGGGCCGCTTCGCGCCATGATCGCGCGGCGCGCATTGCCCGCATTGTTGGCGACACCGGCCTTGGCGCAATCGCGGCCGATCCGCCTGGTCGCGCCCTTCCCGCCGGGCGGCGGCGTTGACGCGGTGGCGCGCCTGCTGGCCGAACCCTTCGGCGGCGCTTTGGGCCAGACGGTGGTGGTGGAAAACCGCGCCGGCGCGGGTGGGGCGATCGGCGTGGAAGCGGTCGCGCAAGCAGCACCGGATGGCACGTCGCTGGTCATGGTGAGCCCCGGCAACATGACGGTGGCCGCCGTGCTGCGGCCGCTGCCCTATGAGCCGCTGGCGATGGGAATGGTGGCGCGGCTGTGCCTGTCGCCGCTGCTGCTGGTCGCGCGCAACAGCCTGCCGGCGGCCGATCTCGCCGCCTTCATCGCGCTGCTGCGGCGCGAGCCGGATGCGGTGCGCTTCGCCTCCGGCGGTGTGGCCACCGGCACCCATATGGCCGGCGAATTGCTGAACCTGCGCATGGGCGCGCGCATGGTGCATGTGCCCTATCGCGGCACGGCGCCGGCCATCATCGACATGATCGCGGGCAATGTGGATGTGTTCTTCTCCGACACCTCCGCCTGGCCGATGGCGCAGCAGGGGCAGGTGCGGTTGCTGGCCGTCTCCACCGCCACGCGCTGGACGGTCTCGCCCGCCACACCATCCATGGCCGATGCTGTGCCGGGCTTCGACATCGCCAACTGGTACGGCGTTGTCGCGCCGCCGGGCACGCCCGAAGCGGCACGCCTGCGCCAATCCGCAGCACTCGCGCAGGTTCTGGCGCGGCCCGATATGCAGGCAGGCTTGCTGCGTCTTGGCTTCGAAGCGGCACACCTGCCGCCCGCGCAACTCGCAGAATTCATCCGCGCCGAGACCGGGGTCTGGCGCGGCGTCGTGCAGGCGGCCAACATCCGCGCGGAGTGAGGGCAGATCGTCGTCGCGCGCAGCGCTGCCGGCGTGAAGATGCCCGAAGCAGATTCGTGAAGGTTGGCATGAACAGCAAGGCAAGACTGGCCGTCGATATTGGCGGCACCTTCACCGACCTGGTGCTGGAGGCGGATGGGCGTTCCCTCTCGACCAAGCTGCTGACCAGCGCGGACGCGCCCGAACGCGCCGTGCTGGAAGGCGCACGCATGATCCTGGCGCAGGCAGGCATCGGCGCCGGCGACCTGGCGCTGGTCATCCACGGCACCACGCTCGCCACCAATGCGCTGATCGAACGCAAGGGTGCGCGCACAGCGCTGGTGACGACGCAGGGTTTCCGCGACAGCCTGGAAATCGCCTACGAACATCGCTTCGAGCAGTATGATCTGTACATGGAACGGCCAGCCCCATTGGTCGAAAGGCCCTGGCGTTTCGAGGTGCCCGAGCGCATCGCCGCGAACGGCGATGTGCTGCTGGCGATGGATGATGAAGCGGTTGCGCGCATCGGTGCCGAACTGGCCGCGCGCGGCGCCGAGGCCGTCGCGCTGTGCTTCCTGCATGCCTACCAGAATGACGCGCATGAACGCCGCGCGCGCGACATCCTGGCGCGTTTCGTGGCACCGGAACTGATCGCGATTTCGTCCGAAGTCTGCCCCGAAATCCGCGAATACGACCGCGCTTCGACCACCGTCGCCAACGCCTATGTGCTGCCCTTGATGGAGCGCTATCTAGGCCGGCTGGAAGCGGGCTTGCGCGCCTTGGGCAGCACGGCACCCTTGTTGCTGATGATGTCCTCGGGCGGCATCTGCACGGTGGAAACCGCGCGCCGCTTCCCGATCCGGCTGGTGGAGAGCGGGCCGGCGGGCGGCGCCATCCTGGCCAAGCTGATCGCGGCTGCCAGCGGCATCGATCGCGCGCTGGCCTTCGACATGGGCGGCACCACGGCGAAGATCACCCTGATCGACGACATGCAGCCACAACAGGCGCGCCATTTCGAAATCGCGCGCGCGGCGCGCTTCGTGAAGGGCAGCGGCATACCGGTGCGCATCCCGGTGATTGACATGGTGGAGATCGGCGCGGGCGGGGGCTCCATCGCGCGTGTCGATGGCCTCTCGCGCATCACCGTGGGGCCTGACAGTGCGGGCAGCGCGCCTGGCCCCGCCTGCTACGCGCGCGGTGGCAGCATGCCCACGGTGACGGATGCGGATGTGGTGCTGGACTGGATCGACCCGGCGCGCTTCGCCGGCGGGCAGATCGCGTTGGATGCGGGCGCCGCTTTGCGCGCGGTGAGTGCTACGGTTGCAACGCCCTTGGCGGTGGATGCGCGCGCCGCGGCGCATGGCATC
>JAPLOK010000004.1 GCA_026400775.1 Alphaproteobacteria bacterium
CAGAAGGGGTCGCGCACATCGTGCCGCGCGATGGCGCCGAACATCAGGGCTGCATCGCGCACATCGCGCGTCATGGGGCCCGCGACGGCGACATTGGCGAAGGCGCCGAGCGGCCATTGCGGCACGCGCCCGAAACTCGGCTTGAAGCCCACCACGCCGCACCAGGCCGCCGGGATGCGAATGGAACCGCCGGCATCGGTGCCGATATGCAGCGGCCCGAAAGCCGCCGCCGCAGCCGCCCCCGCGCCGGAGGAAGAGCCGCCTGGCGTGCGCGCCTGGTTCCAGGGGTTGCGGGTGATGCCGTGCAGCGGGCAGTCGCCGGGGGATTTCCAGCCGAATTCGGTGGTCGTGGTCTTGCCGATGATGACCGCGCCCGCGGCCTTCAGGCCGAGCACGGCGGGGGCGTCGTGGCTGGCGGGGGCGGTGGGGGTGGTGCGGCTGCCGCGGCGGGTCGGGAAGCCTGCCATGTCCAGCAGGTCCTTCACGGTGGCGGGCACGCCATCGATGGGCGAGAGCGGGCGGCCGGCCATCCAGCGGGCTTCGGATTCGCCGGCGGCTTGGGCTGCGCGCGGGTTCATCACGGCAAAGGCGTTCACCCAGGGGTTGTAGCGGGCGACGCGCTCCATGACGGCCTTCAGCGCCTCGACCGGGGAGAGGGCGCGGCGGCGATAGAGGGCGGTGAGCTGGTGGGCGGAGAGGAGGGCGGGGTCGGTGGCCATGGGGGCAGGGTAGGGCGCTGGGACCGGCGAGGGAACCTTTGGGTGGTGCATGGTCGCAAGCCCAGGCCGTGATGAGGCGGGCCGAACGGCGATGGGGGCTGTCTTTCCCTATGCCCCATCAGCTTGCGGGTCAGCGGATCCCGGGCATAGCCTCACGCCATCGGGAGGGACTTGCGATGGCGTCGGTCAATGTGCTCATCGCCATCAACGGCACGCATGACAATGTCATCACGCCGATGGCCGCCGGGGAATATGACCGGCTCTTTGCCGGCAGTCATGTCGACCGGATCTACCGGGCGTCCTTCATGCCATTCAAGAAATACATCCGCGGACCGACGGGTATTGGCGGGGGTGTTACGCAAGGGCTGGCATCCGCCTTGGAATTCCTGTGGCAGGTGCAGAAGGCCCAGCCCGGGGACATGCTGCAAGTGCACCTCATCGGCTTCAGCCGGGGGGCTGCGATGTGCCTGGAACTGGCCAATTGGCTGTCAGCGCCGAGCACCCTGGCGGTCTTCAACCCGTTCAAGACCGATCTGACCGCCGCCGCCTACATGACCCGTCTGGACAGAGGCTCGATCAATATCCGCGCGCTGGGGATGTTCGATGCCGTCGACATGTCCTTCTACATGGAATGCGACCCCATCCATCCGCGTGTTGAGCGTGCGGTGCAGATCAGGCGCGCCGGTTGGCACAGCCGCGAGGGTTGGACCAATGTGGGCGACAGCAGCGCGTCGGGCACGCCCCATGGCGCGGTGCGCCAGCATTGGCCGCTGATCGGCACCCATGGCGCCATGGGCGGGCAGCCGGTGAATGGCGATATCCCGATCCCTCTGGCGCGGGAATTGCTCACGGCGCTGGGCTCGGTCAAGCATCCCCGGAACCTGCCGAACTGGTCCCTGGCCACGGTGCGCTGGCGGCAGTTGAAGCGCGCGGGCGACCTGGCGAAGGCCAAATCCGAGCAGCAGCGACTGCCGAGGCCACCATACAACGCCCAGCAGACGGCCATTGATCTGGTGGATTTTCATGACTTGCTGCGCAGCTATGGCAATATTGACTACATGATGAATCCTGCGGGTATCAGCGCGGTTTCGGCCAATGGCGATCTGTTCGGCTTTCCGGGGCTGTTCTGGATATTCCAGGACGTCAGGATCTGCATGGGCATCATCGAGCGCTTTGCCGCGCTGGACCGCAAGGCCAGCGCCGATGCGTTGACGCTGATGCGCAAGGGGCTGGGGCCGGCCTTTCCCGCCACGCTCTGAAGGCGGGTTGGGCGTTTGGCTGGCATCCCAGCATAGCCGCATGCC
>JAPLOK010000206.1:0-11974 GCA_026400775.1 Alphaproteobacteria bacterium
GTGGTGGCGAGCACGGTTGTGGTGGGGCCGCAGGTGGCTGGCGGCAATTTGCGTGGGATTTGTGTCTCGGGTGCCAGGCGCAGTGCGGCGCATCCGGATGTGCCGACCATCGCCGAGCAGGGCTTCCCCGGCTTCGCGGCGGATAGCTGGGTGGGCGTGCTGGCGCCCGCGCGCACACCCGCACCCATCATCGAACGCCTGAATGCCGAGATGAACGCGGTGATCGCGACACCTGAGATGCGCGCGCGCTTCGACACGCTGGGCATGACGCCGGATGCGCAGACGCCCGCGCAATTCGGCGCCTTCATCCGCAGCGAGATGGAACGCTGGGGTGCCGTGGTCCGCGCCCACAGCATCGTCTCGGATTAGGGTCCAAACCAGGTCGGGGCCGGGTCTATGGCCGCGGATGCCGCGCGGGACCGGCCAGACGCCCGGCAGCCGATCGGCTTTGGACCCTATGCGACCTCGACGTAGCGCAGATAAGGCCGGACCGCCTCCCAACCCTGCGGGAAGCGCGCGCGGGCATCATCATCCGACAGGCTGGGCAGGATGATGGCGCGCTGGCCGGGCTGCCAGTTCACCGGTGTCGCCACCTTGTGCCGGTCGGTCAGTTGCAGGCTGTCCAGCACGCGCAGGATCTCCTGGAAATTGCGGCCGGTGCTGGGCGGATAGGTCAGCGACAGGCGCAGCTTCTTAGCCGGATCAATCACATAGACCGCGCGCACCGTGACGGCCGGGTCAGCCTCGGGGTGGATCATCCCGTAGAGGGTGGCGACCGCCCGATCGGCATCGGCGATCATCGGGAAATTCACGTGGCTGCCTTGTGTATCGGCGATATCCGCCTCCCACCCGGCATGGCGGTCCAGGCTGTCCACCGACAGGCCGATCAGTTTGGCCCCGCGGGCTGTGAATTCCGGAGCGAGCCGCGCGGCCTCACCCAGTTCGGTGGTGCAGACCGGCGTGAAATCTTTGGGATGACTGAAGAAAATCGCCCAGGAATTGCCCAGCCATTCATGGAAGCGAATGCACCCCTGGGAGGTTTCGGCGGTGAAGTCGGGCACGATCTGGCCCAGCTGGAGGGTCATGTGGATTCTCCCATGCGCGGCGGACATTGCCGATATCCACAATTTGGTGCCGCAAATTCACTTTCACAACCCGGTAAATTCGACTATCTACATTCGCATGAACCGACGCATCCTCCTCGCTGGCCTGCCGGCCCTGCTCGCCACCCCCGCTCTGGCCCAGGCCGAGCGACCCATCCGCCTGATTGTGCCCGTCGCCCCCGGCGGTAGCCAGGATATCGTGGCCAGGCTCTTCGCCCGCCATATGTCGCCTGCCCTCGGCCAGCAGGTTGTCGTTGAAAACCTCCCCGGCGCCGGCTCCAACCTGGGCTATGAGGTGGTGGTGCGGGCCCGGCCCGACGGGCTGACCATCGGCGCAGGATCCGACAGCCTGTCGATCAACCGCAGCCTCTTCCCCCGCCTGGGCTTCGACCCGGTGGCCGACATTACGCCCATCGCACAGGCCAGCATTGTTCCACAAATTATGGTGGTGGATTATCGCAGCCCGGCACGCAGCCTAGCCGATTTCTACAGCCTGGCCCGGCGCGAGGCGCTGGCAGTCGGCACGCCAGGCAATGGCAGCCTGTCGCATCTCCTGCAGCAGGTGCTCCAGGATGCGGGCGAGGTCAGCTGGACCCACGTCCCCTATCGCGGCGGCGCGCTGGCGCTGAACGATCTGATGGGCGGCTCACTGCAAGGGGTCATGATCAATATCGGTGCGGTGGCCGAGCATGTGCGCGCCGGCCGGCTGCGCGGCATCGCCGTCTCATCCCCGGGCCGCGCCGCGGCCCTGCCCGATGTGCCGACCTTCACGGAATCCGGCCTTCGCGGCGCCGATGCGGTGGGCTGGCACGGGCTGTTCGGCCCCAAGGGCATGGCGCCCGAATTGGTAGCACGGCTGCATGGCGCGCTGGTCAGCGCGCTGCGTGTGCCGGAGGTGGCGCAGCGCCTGGCCGCACTCGGCATCGAACCCACCGAGGCCCCGCCCGAAGCACTGGGCGCGCGGCTGGTGGCCGATGCGGATCGCTGGGCGGTGCTGATCCGCCGGGCGCAGCTCAGGCCGGAGTGATCCAGCCTTCCTCGGTGGCCATCGCGTGCAGGGCCATATCGCGCGGGCTGGTCGGCACGCGCGGAACCTGCTGCGCGGCATAGGCCACGCCCACCGCCCGCGCGCCGGGCAGGCCGGCGAGCGTCCGGTCGTAATAGCCGCCGCCATAGCCAAGGCGGTGGCCCCGCCCATCAAAGGCCAGCAGCGGCACCAGCAGCCATTCGGGCGCAGCCTCCGCGCCATCGGCCGGGTGCTGCGTGCTGAAGCGGCCGGGCGCCATGGCGCAACCGGGCGCCCACGCGCGGAAGGTGAGCACCTGGCCACGCGGCGGCGTCACGGGCAGCAGGATATGGTGGCCGGCGGCGTGCAGCGCGTGCAGTGCGGGGCGGGTGTCGATCTCAGCGCCCATCGGCCAGAAGCCGGCGATGCGCATGGGCGCTTTGGGCAGGTGCCGCAACAGGTTCTGCACCAGCGCGGCGCCCGCGGCCGGCGCCGCAATTGCCTCGCGCAGCGCCATCATCCGTGCGCGCAACGCCAACTTCTCGGCCAGCAGCCCATCATCCATCACGACCTGCCCCGGACATGCGCCGCCCTCTGAGCATCCGCGTGCGAGGCGCGCGGCGCCGCCGGTAAGCCGTGATCGCCCGCGACGCCCGTTGCGCGGCGAAAGCCAAGCCGGCGGATGCCGGCGCACGGGGTTTGAGTGCCCAAAAATACTGCGAAGCCGGCACTATCGCTGGCGTTGCATGCTCCCAAGGCCTGTTAAAACAGGTGGGCACCAGATACCCGAACCACGGTTCGGACAGAGCCAGTTCCCGGGAGTTGCTTATTGGCCCTGGGCATGTCGGTGCCTGGCGGGAAGGCCAGCCTCGCCCCTGCAAGTTAGGGACGCTCGAGCCCAACCGCAATGCCCTCGATGCGTTCGGCGATGCGTGCGAGGCGCTCGGCCAGGCGTGGGTCGGCCGCAGGCGCCGGTGCTGCGGGCAGCCCGCCATCGCTCATGCGCGCCATGTCGATGCGCAGATCGCCCAGCTCATCGGCCAGCAGCAGTGCCACATGCAGCAGCATGCGCGATTCCGAGAATTGTCCGCCCATCTGGCGGATGGACTGCACCTTGGCTTCGATCACGCCGATCAACTCGCGCACATGCGCCTCTTCGCCATCGCGGCAGCCGATGGTGTGGCTGTAGCCATTCACGCGGACGGTGACCTGTCCCATCAGTTCTTCTCCGCGGTGTCTTCGGCCAGGGCGCCGCGCAACTGGGCCAGGGCGGCATCCAGCCGGGCAGAGAGGGTGGCGACCTCGGCGCGGGAGACCATCTCGGCCTCGCGCACGGCGGCCGCGGCCTCGATCGCGGAGAGCCGCTTCTCGATGGCGCCCGCCAGCCGTTCGACCGCCAGTTCCAACCGTTGCGCCGCCTGCAATGCGGGGTCGGTCGTGAGTTCCAAGAAACGCGCCCCTGTGGTGAGTTGTTCGTGACCGTTGGAGAATGCTGGCGGCTGGGGATGTGCGAGGGATTTTTCGTCCCTGAAAGGCGCCGGACGCGGCCGATGCTGGTTGCATCGGCACGTCCGGCAACGCATCAGGAGCGGAAAAGACCCGCGCAGCCGACCCGCCAGCATTCTTTAATGGTCACTCAGTTCACAAGGGGTCGCATGGTGCGCCACAGCATGCAAGGGCCGGCCTTCATGGTGCACGCGGCGCGCGAGGTGCGCGCGGTGCTGGCGCTTGGCGCGCCGGTCACGTTGCTGTCAGCGCCGTGCGCGGCGGGGTATCTGGGTGCGGCCGGCTTCATGGCGATGCTGCGCGAAGGTGGCTGGGATGGTAGGTCGGCGCTGCTGGATTGCGGCGCGGGCGCGGGCTGGGCCTGGGCGGCGCTCGCCGCCGGCGTGCCGGGGGTGGTGCTGGCCGAGTGCGTGGCGCGGGCTGACATCGCCGCGCGCTTTCCCGGACGTCTGTGGGAAGCAGCGCCGCCGGCGCGGGACATGGCGCAATGGGATGCGCGGCGCGGCGATGGCTGGCTGCGTGAATGGATCAGCCTAGGGCCGTGATCTCCGCCTCGGTGAAGCCTGCCTCGCGCAGCACATGGGCGCTGTCGGCGCCGAGCTTCGGCGCGCCGCGCGCGGGTGCCACCGGCGCGCCATTGACGCGAAACCCAAGGCCCAGCAGCCGGCCCACACCCGCCACATCGGCATGCATGCCGCCGGTCTGCGCATAGGGGCCTTCAAGGAATTCATCAGGCCGGCGCACCGGCGCGGCGGGCACGCCGAGCGGCGCCAGCAGCGCATCCCATTCCGCGCTGCCGCGCGTGGTGAAGGCACCGCGCAGCGCATCATCCAGCGCCGGGGTGCCGCAGTTGCGCAGGATGGCATCGGGCGCGTCGGGCAGCATGGACAACCAGGGCGGCGCGGCCCATGCGGGCTGGCCCAAAGCGCCGCACAGCGCCTCGAATTGCGCACGGGTATTGGCCGCCGTGGCCAGCCAGCCATCGGCCGTGCGCCAGACGCCGCCGCCCGGAGACCCCGCGAAGGCCGCTGTGCCGATGCGCCGCGGGGCCACACCTTCCAGCAAATAACGCCAGGCGGGTGCGGCGGCGAGCGCGGTCGCGGCATCGGCCATGGAAATGTCCAGATGGATCGGGCCGTCATCGCCGGCGCGGCGGCGCAGCACCGCGGAGAGCAGCGCGATCGCGCCCAGCATGCCCGCGGCCATATCGATCACCGGCGCGCCCATCTTCACCGGGGGTGCTGCGGGGTCATCGCCTTGCAGCCACATCAGCCCGGTCGCGGCCTGCATCACATGGTCATAGCCGGGGCGCGCGGCCATCGCGCCCTGCTGGCCCCAGGCGGAAATGCTGGCGTAGATGATGCGCGGGTTCAGCGCGCGCACATCCTCGGGGCCGAAGCCGAGGGCCGCCATTTTGCCGGGGCGAAAATTCTCCAGGAAGACATCGGCGGTGGGGATCAGGCGCTTCAGCGCATCGCGCCCGGCCCGGGTCTTCAGGTCGAGTGCCAGGCTGCGCTTGCCGGCATTCACGCCATGGAAGGCCGCCGTCAGGCCCTCGCGTTCGGGCAGGGTTTCCAGGTCGCGCATGGCATCGCCCACCGGCGGGCGTTCGATCTTGATGACATCGGCACCCAGAAGCGCCAGGTGATAGGTGGCGTAGGGGCCGGCCAGCACATGCGACAAGTCCAGCACGCGCAGCCCAGCCAGTGGCATCATGGCACGAGGCCCAGTTCGCGGCCCTGGATGGCGAGTGCCAGGTATTTCGAATAGGCCCGGCATTGCGAGAAGGAACCTCCGGTGAACCACAGCCCGTCCTGGTCCGTGCGGCACCACATGTTGCGCAGCTCCTGCGTGGCGGCGTCGAAGCCCCAGACCTGGCCCACGCGGGCCGCGGTCTCGGCGCCGAAGAACTGCTCCACCATGTGGTGCTGGCCCTTGTAGCCGGTGGCCAGCACGATCAGTTCGGCGGGCCGCGCGGTGCCGTCACGCATGGTCACGCCGCCCTGCGTGAAGGTCGCGATATCGGCATATTGGATCAGCGCGATCTCGCGCTTGATGATGAGTTCGGAGCAGCCGACATTGAAATAGTAGCCGCCGCCGCGGCTGCGGTATTTCAGTGGCCAGCCGGTGTCGTCCTCGCCGAATTCCAGGCGGAACCCGGCGGCGGCCAGGCCTTCCAGCATCTCGCGGTCATGCTCCTTCGCGCGCGCGGTGATCAGCTTGTGCGACTGCTTCATCACCGGCAGCGGGAAGGAGAGGTTGATGATGTCGCGATCCTCGATCGAGGGGCCGGGGCCGTAGAACACCTCGTCGTAAAGCTGCGCGCTGGGTTCGATATTGGTGATCAGCGTGGGGCTGCGCTGCACCATCGTCACCAGCGCGCCATTGCCGTGCAGATCCTGCGCGATGTCATGGGCGGAGGTGCCGGTGCCAAAGACCATGACCGGCCGCCCGTGCCAGGGCGCGCCATCCTTGAACTGGCTGGAATGCAGCACGGGGCCGGCGAAATGCGGCAGCGTGGGGATGTCGGGCAGGCTCGGTACCGCGCTGACCGAGGCTGCCATGATGATGTGCCGCGGGCGGAGGATTCGCGTGCCGCCATCGGCGCGCGTCACCCGCGCTTCCCAATGGTCACCCGCGCGCGTGGCGCCCTCGAAACTGGTGCTGGTCCAGAAGTCGATCTCCATGATCTCGACGTAGGATTCCAGCCAATTCGCGATCTTGTCCTTGGGGATGTAGCGCGGCCAGGTGCGGGGAAACGGCAGATAGGGCAGGTGGTTGCTGTCGAGCGAATTGTGCAGCTTCAGCCCATGGTAGCGCAGGCGCCAATTATCGCCCACGCGCGCCATGCGATCGACGATCAGCGCATCGATGTTGAGAGCGCGCAGCCGTGCCGCTGCGGTGATGCCGGCATGGCCGCCGCCCACGATCAGCACCGCCGGTGCGCGCCCCTCATAGCGCTTCGAAATGCGGCGACGGTCGAGCCAGTTGGGGCCTTGGAAATCGCGCTCGAAGGGCGGTTCCTCGCGCGCTTCGGCGCAGGCGGCTTCGTCATGGCCGGCGATGGCGTCAAGCGCGGTCATCAGCACCCAGGCGCGGTCGTCGCGTTCACGGATGCGCAGCAGGCCAGCACCCTGCCCCACCTGGGTTTCGAAGCGCAGCAGCGCCTCGATGCAGGGCTCGCCCGCGCGGGTCACGTGGCGCGGCGCGGCGCGCGCGGGGTCGATGGCGAAGTCGTGGCCCGGCATGGCGGCGGCGAGCGCGGCTCCGGCCGCCTCGGCGCCCGAATGCGTGCCGATCTGCCAGCTCAAGGCCAGGACGTCGCGCCAATGCCCGTCAGGCGCGAAACAGGCGGCGATGCGCGCGGCATCGCGACTGACCAGGGCTGCGTTGAATCGCGCGAGCCAGGCGCGCGCCGTCGCCTCCGCACCCATGTCGATAGCTGCATTCATTGGCCGTTCCTCCATACGCGATGAGACGCGCGCGGAGGGGATGCGTCAACCGAACAGCACCGCCGCGGCGCGCTGGGCCATCCCGGCATTGGAATGCGCAACCCCCGGCACGGTGCTGAGGCCCCAGGCGCAGGGCATGCCGCTGGCCATGGCGGCGGCGTGGAAGTTGCGCCCGCGCTCCAGCCGGTGCGGGCCCTGGCGCATGGCGGTCGGGCTGCGGCGCAGTTGCGGGTCCTGCGGGTCGATATCGGCCTCGCCGAGCAGTACGGTCAGAGGGAAGGCAAGCGCAGCGCGCAGGGCCGCCGCATCCAGGTCCAGTCCGCCCAGGCCGTAGGGGTAGGCGATGGACAGATCGGGCCAGGAATAGAACCCCGCATTGGCGGCGACCATGCGTGTGGCGCCAAGCCCGCCGCAGAGCAGCAGCGTGCGGTGAGCGAATTGCGAACCGGCCGAATGGCCATAGAGCAGATAGCCGCCTGCACCATCCTCGCCGGCGGCGCGGCGGGCCGCGGCCACCGCGCGCGGCAGGGCATGGAAGCTCCATTGCGCGCGCGGCAGGCTGCGAGCGCGGCCTTCATTGTAGGCTTCCGCGCCGGGATACTGCGCCTGACTGAATTCGGGGCAGACCAGCAGCGCGCCGCGCGCCTCGGCGATCGGCGCCCAGACATCGCGATAGCCATCGGCGTTTCGGCTCGCGCCATGCAGCACCGCCAGCACAGCGCCGCCGGGGCGCCAGGCAGCGGGCCTGTGCAGCCAGATTGCCATCTCGCCGCCCGCGCTGGGTTCGGCGAAGGTCATTCGCGAACTGCCCAAGGGCATCAGCGCCTGGGCGAAAGCGGGCGCGGCCAGGCACAGCATCAGCGCGCGTCGGTCAATTGGCATCCATCTGCAATCCTTCGCGGCGCAGCACCTCGCCCCAGCGGGTGATCTGCGATTGCACGAAGCTGTTGAACTCCTCCGGCGTATTGGCAAAGGCCGTGCCACCGAGTTCGGCGAAACGCTGGCGCGTCGCCGGCATGTCCAGCAGCGCGCGGATATCGGCGTTGATGGCGCGCAGTGTCGCATCGGGCAGACCGGCGGGTGCGAAGATGCCGAACCAGGTCGAGACGTCGAAATCCGCAAGCGGCCCGCCTGCCTCACGCAGCGCCGGCACATCGGGAAGTTGCGGGCTGCGTTCGGCGCTGGTGACCGCGATGGCGCGCACGCGCCCCGCACGCACCAGTTCCATGATGCCGGTCAGGTTGTCGATGGCGAATTGCACATTGCCCGCCAGCAGATCCACCTGCATGGGCGCGCTGCCGCGGAAGGGGACATGGGTCGCCTGTTCGCCCAGCAATTGCAGCATCCAGACCGGCGTAAGGTGCGTGGATTGCCCAACGCCGGTGCTACCGAAAGCCGCGCGCCCGCGCTGGGCGCGCAGCCATGCCACAAAGCCCGGCAGGTCACGCGCCGGCACGTCATTGTTCACCACCAGCAGGTTCGGCCCGCGGATGGTGCCGATCACCGGCACCTGCTGCGCCGGCGTGTAGGGCATGTTGCGGAACAGCGAATAGGCGATGGCCTGGCTGCCGATATTGCCCGAGAGCAGCGTGGTGCCATCCGGCCGCGCGCGAGACATCTCGGCGCTGCCGATGGTGCCGCCCGCGCCGGGGCGGTTTTCCACCACCACCGGGCTGCCCCAATGCGCCTGCAAGTGCTGCGCAACGAGGCGACCGATGATGTCCGTCGTGCCACCAGGTGCGACCGGCACGATGATGCGCACGGGGCCGGGCGGGCGCCAGGCCTGGGCAAAGGCGGGGGCTGCCAGGAAGGGCAGTGCAAGGGCGGAGCGGCGGCGCATCACGACACGTCCATCTGCAGGCCTTCGCGGCGTATCACGGCGGCCCATTTCTCGGTCTCGGCCTGCACGAAGGTGGCGAAATCATCCGGGCTGCCGGGCATCGGCACGCCGCCCATTTCGGTGAAGCGGCGGCGGGTGTCCTCGGTGCCGAGCAGCGCGTTGATCTCGGCGTTCAGGGCGCGCAGGGCCGCGGCGGGAATGCCGCTGCGTGCGAACATGCCGAACCAGGTGTTCACCTCGTAATTGGCCAGTGCCGGCATGGTCTCGCGCAGCGGCGGCAATTCGGGCATCTGCGCGTTGCGGTCGGCACTGGTCACCGCCAGCGCCCGCACCTGGCCGGCGCGGATCTGCTGCACGGATGTGGTCAGGTTGTCGAAGCTGAAGCGGACATTGCCCGCGATCAGGTCCAGCATCAGCGGGCCCGCGCCCCGGAAGGGCACATGCGTCGCCTCAGTGCCAGTCAGCTGCGTGAACCACACGCCCGAGAGATGCGGCGATTGCCCCACGCCCGAAGACCCATAGGGCAGGCCCGGATTGCGGCGCAGATATTCCACGAATTCCGGCACCGTGCGCGCGGGGATGGAGGGGTGGACCAGCAGCACATTCGGCCCGCGGATCATATTGCCCACCGGCTGCAGATCGGCCGCGCGATAGGGCATGTTGCGGAACAGCGAATAGGCGATGGCCTGCGGGCCGATATTGCCCGAGAGCAGCGTCAGCCCGTCGGGCGCCTGGCGGATGACCTCCATGGTGCCGATGGTGCCGCCGCCGCCCGAGCGGTTATCGGCCACCGCATTCACGCCAAAGCGGCCCTGCAGGTGCTGGGCCAGCATGCGGGCCATGATGTCGGTGGTGCCGCCAGGTGCGGCGGGGACGATGATGCGCATGGGCGCCGTGGGGCGCCATTCCTGGGCGCGGGCGGCCAGCGGGGCCAGAAGCAATGGCGCGGCAAGCGCCTGGCGGCGTCGGATCATGCGGGTTTCCTCCTGTTTCCCTGGAGTGTGCATGAGGACGCCGCCAGCGGGAAGCGTGCGCTCAGTCCACCGTCACGCCAATGCGCCGCACCAGCGCGCCCCAGCTTTCGATGTCGCGCAGCTGGATCGCGGCAAATTCCGCGGGTGTGGCCACCGGCGGTGGCGCTATGGCCTGCGTCGTCACCAGCCAATCCACGAAATCCGGCGCGCGGATCACCTGCTGGATCGCACCATTGATCCGGTTCACCAGTGCGGCCGGCATGCCCGCAGGCCCGAACAGCCCGTACCATGTCGTGCTGACAAAGCCCGGCATGTTGCAGGCCTCGGCGATGGTCGGCACGTCGGGCAGCGCCGGCAGCCGCGCGGCGGTGGTCACGCCGATGGCGCGCGTCTGCCCGCCGCGGATCGCGCCCAGCGCTGGCCCCACCTGGTTGAAGAACAGGTCGATATCGCCGGCCAGCAGCGCCGTCTGCGTGAAGGGTTGGCCGCGGAAGGGCACGTGCAGCATGTCCAGATCGGCGGCCGCGCCGAATTGCGCGCCGGCCAGATGCGTGGATGCGCCATTGCCGGTGGAGCCATAGCTGACCGCCTGCGGCCGCGCCCGCGCGGCGGCCAGAACATCAGGGCAGCCGCGCAGGTTCGGCCGGCGCTCGGCGCTGGTGGTCAGCACATTGGGCACATCGCCCATATGCGCGATCGGCGTGAAATCCCGCACCACATGGAAGGGCAGCGTGCGATAGAGTGACTGGTTGATCGCATGCGTGCCGGCCGTGCCAAACAGCAGCGTGTAGCCATCCGGCCGCGCCTTTGCGACGAAGTCCGATGCGATATTGCCGCCCGCACCCGAGCGATTATCGATCACCAGCGGCTGGCCCAGGATGCGCTGCAGCGGCTCCTGCATGCGGCGGGCGAAGATGTCGAGGCCCGATCCATTCGGAAAGCCCGTCAGCAGCGTGATGGGCCGCGAAGGAAAGGTCTCCTGCGCCAGCGCGGGCGTGGCCAGCAGCGGCAGGGCAAGCAAGGTTCGGCGATGCATCATTGGCTCCCGTGACAACGCCGCCGTAAGGTGGCCGGCATGAACAGCAACCGCAAGAACATCGCGCGCGGCGGACGGGCGATCTATGGCGCGCCCTTGGGCATCCTGATGCTGCAAGCGCGTTTTCCGCGTATTCCGGGCGATATGGGCAATGCCAGCACCTGGCCATTCCCGGTGCTGTACAAGGTGGTGCAGGGCGCCTCGCCCGAACGCGTGGTGGTGGGCGGTGCGGCTGGGCTGCTGGGCGACTTCATCGCCGCGGGGCGGGAGTTGATCGCGCTCGGCGCCGAAGCCATCACCACCAATTGCGGCTTCCTGTCCATCTTCCAGGCGCAGATGCAGGACGCACTGGGCGTGCCGGTCGCCACCTCCGCCATGATGCAGGTGCCCTGGGTGCAGGCCACACTGCCGCCGGGACAGCGCGTGGGCATCATCACGGTCAATGCCGCCGGTATCACGCCCGCGCATCTGGCCGGCGCCCGCGTGCCCGCGGATACACCCATTGTCGGCACCGAGGGCGGCCAGGAATTCTTCCGCGTGCTGATCCGCGCCGAAAGCGAGGACATGGACGTAGACTTGGCGCGCGAAGACATCCTGGACGCCGCGCGGCGGCTGCGCGCGGCCTGCCCCGAGCTCGGCGCCATCGTGCTGGAATGCACCAACATGCCGCCCTACGCCGCCGATGTGGCGGCAGAGACCGGCCTGCCGGTCTACGACATCTACTCCATGATCACCTGGTTCCATGCCGGGCTCCGACCACGGCGATTTTGATGCAATCGAGTGTTGCACGGACCCCGCGCAAACCGACATCCTGCGCCATGCGCGCCCTTCTGCCGATCCTGCTGCTGCTGACCGCCTGCCAGGGCACGCCCGCCATGCTGCCGGTGCTGCAGGCCATGCCCGGCATCGCCAGCGCCTACCGCCCCGCCGGCCCGCCCGCCACCGTCGCGCGCAACGGCGCGCCGAGTGCGACACTGATGCCCTTCCGCCAGGCGAATGGACCAGGCCGCGCCACTGTCTCGCTGCTGGAAGGCCGACTGCAACCCGAAGCCCATGC
>JAPLOK010000206.1:11986-26905 GCA_026400775.1 Alphaproteobacteria bacterium
GACCCGGCTTCGAAACCGTCTTCATCGGCATGCTGGATGGCGCGCGCATCGCCGCCCAGCGGGTGGGCGAAACCCTGGAACTGCGCAGCGCCGGCACCATTGCCCGCAACGGCGAAACCCTGCTGCGCTGCGGCCAGATGCTGCATGGCGAGACCGAAGGCCCAACCCTGGGCCTGTGGTGCGCAGGGGTGGTCGCCGAACGCCTGGCCGTGATCCATGTGCGCACACAAGACAGCGCGTCCGATATCGCTGCCGCCACCGAATTCGCCGGCATCACCCTGATCGCACTGCGCCAGAGCGCCGCACGCCGCGGCCCCGACGCACCACCACGGCCACCCGCGCCACCGGAATACCGGACGCGCGGGCGGGATGTGCAGACCTAGCGGTGGGCGCGTACTGGGGAGGGAGCTGTCCCTCCCCTGACCCTGCCATAACCCACACCGGGTCAGGGGTCGTTGACCCCTGGCGGGGCGAGGTTTGGAGAGGGGCAGAGCGCCTCTCCAAGACACGCCCTATCGCCGCTTCAGCAAGTCCCGCAATTCGGCCGCGACCGCATCCAGTGCCGCGAATGCGCCGTCGATGCTGCTGGCGGTGTTCTCCGGTGCGACGGGTGAGGTGTCGTCGTTCAGCAGTTTCTGCACGCCTTTGATGGTGTAGCCCTGGGCGTAGAGCAGGGCCGCGATCCGGCGCAGCAACGCAATGTCTTCGGGGCGGTAGTAGCGCCGCCCGCCGCCGCGCTTCAGCGGCTTGAGCTGCGGGAACTTGCCTTCCCAGAAGCGCAGGACGTGTTGTGGCACGTTCAGTTCTTCGGCCACTTCACTGATGGTGCGGAAGGCTTGCGCACCTTTGCGTGGGCGGCCTTCCTCGGCCTCCAGGCCCAGCATGCTCTCCTGCTGCGCGGCCATCAGTCGCGGTCGCGCGGCGGCGGCTCGCCATTGATGCGCGCCTTCAGCACCTGGCTGGCGCGAAACGTCAGCACCTTCCTCGCGGTGATCGGCACTTCCACGCCGGTCTTGGGGTTGCGGCCGATGCGCTGCGCCTTCTGCCGCACGGCGAAGGTGCCGAAGGCGGAGACCTTCACCGTCTCGCCTGCGCCCAGCGCATCGGACATGCGCGAGAGCACCGATTCAAGCAGGGCCGCCGATTCGGTGCGCGACAGGCCGACCTCAGTGTAGATCGCCTCGACCAACTGGGCGCGGGTCAGTGTCTCCATCGGGCCAGCCATTCCCTGCAATGCATTGAAGGGGCAGCAAACCGGCGTTGCGCGCCCGCGTCAACCTGTCATGCGGCGGTCAGCACGATGCGGCCGGTGACCAGCCCATCCTTGAGGCGGTTCAGCGCGGCATCTGCCATGTGCAGCGGCTCATTGGTGACGGGAATGGGCGGCAGGCCGCGGCTTTGCGCGATGCCCACCAATTCGCGCAATTCCTTGACGCTGCCGACATAGCTGCCCTGGAAGCGGCAAAGGCAGCGCGAGTTCGCCGCCGAACAGCCCCACCTGCACCAGTTTGCCACCTTTGCGCAGCGCATCGAAGGCGAAGCGGGCGGTCTGGGTGCCATTGACCAGGTCGATCACGGCAGCGACGGCGCCGCCAGCTGCGGCCATGATGCGCTTGGTGGTGCCCTCATCGCTGGCCAGCACCGTGTCGGTGGCCCCCTGGGCACGGGCAGCGGCGCGCTTCTCCTCGCTGACATCGACCACGACGATGCGCTGGTGGTCGAGCGCGCGCAGCACCGCCACCGCCTGCAGCCCGAGCCCGCCCGCGCCCACCACCACGATGGGCTCGCTCGGGCGCATCGGCATCACCTTGCGGATCGCGCTGAACACCGTGATGCCCGAGCACGCATAGGTGGCCGCCAGCGAGGGGTCGAGGCCATCAAACGCCACCAGGTGCTTCCAATGCGTCGCCAGCACATGCGTGGCATAGCCGCCATGCTGGTACACCCCCAGCGCTCGGCCATTGGCGCACATGTTCTCGTCATCATTCAGGCAGGGCTCGCACACGCCGCAGCCCACCCAGGGGAAGACGATGCGATGATCGCCCGCCTGGACATGGCCATCGGCCTCCGGCCCCCAGGCCAACACGCGGCCCACGATTTCATGGCCCATGGCCAGCGGCAGCTTCATGCCGCGATCGACCATGCGCATGATGCCGCGGCTGCCCATGTTGTACTCGCCTTCCCAGATATGCAGGTCGGAATGGCAGACGCCGGCATGCGTCACCTCCAGCAGCACCTGCGCGCCGGTGGGGGTGGGCGTGGGCAGGTCCATCTCCTGCAAGGGCTTTCCATTCTCGACGACGGCCCAGGCGCGCATGGTGCTCTCCTCCGATTGGTTGGCCCCATGGGAACAGCCCCCGGTTGCGCGGTCAACGCCCCGTGCTTGCAACCGTAACTGGGTTGGCGGCAGGATTGCGCGGGGCGTGAGGGGTAGTGGCCCCAGGGGGACCTGCCCGCGTGATCTTCGCCAGTTTCGAATTCCTGTTCCTGTTCCTGCCGTTGTTCTTCGCGGTGTATTTCCTGACGCCGTTCAGGTGGCGCAACTGGCCCATCCTGATCCTGTCATGGGCGTTCTACGCCTGGTGGCGGGTGGATTTCCTTGGGCTGCTGATCGGCGTCACGCTGTTCACCTTCCTCATCGCGCTGCGCATGGATGCCGCCGATGAGCGCGCGCGCACGCGGCTGATGGTGGTGGGCCTCATCGGCAATCTCGGCGTGCTCGGCTATTTCAAATACGCGAATTTCGGCGTGGCCAGCTTCAACCAGGCGATGGCGGCACTGGGCTTCGGCACGGTCAACTGGTCGGAGATCGTGCTGCCCATCGGCCTGTCCTTCTACGTGCTGCAATCCGTCTCCTACCTGATCGACGTCTATCGCCGCGACGTGCCGGTCAGCCGTTCCTTCGTGAACTATGCCGCCTACAAGGCGATCTTCAGCCAGCTGATCGCCGGCCCCATCGTGCGCTACGCGGAGATCGAGCGCGAATTGAAGGAACGCCACCACAGCCTGGCGCAATTCGGCGGGGGCGCGCGGCGCTTCATGGCCGGCTTCGCGATGAAGGTGATCATCGCCGATACGCTGGCCCCGCTGGTGGACGCATCCTTCGCGCTGCCCAACCCGACGGTGGCTGACGCATGGCTCGGCGCCATCGCCTATACCTTCCAGCTGTTCTTCGATTTCGCCGGCTATTCGGCCATGGCCATCGGCCTTGCGCTGATGATCGGCTTCCACTTCCCGGAAAACTTCAACTGGCCCTACCTGTCGCGCTCCATCCAGGAATTCTGGCAGCGCTGGCACATGACGCTGAGCCGCTTCCTGCGCGACTACCTCTACATCTCGCTCGGCGGCAACCGGCACGGCGCGGTGCGCACCTATGTCAACCTGCTGCTGACCATGGTGATCGGCGGCTTCTGGCATGGCGCCAACTGGACCTTCATCCTCTGGGGCGCCTGGCATGGCGGGCTGCTGGCGCTGCACCGCGCCTGGTCGCGCGCGGGTTATGCGCTGCATGGCGCGATCGCGCTGCCGTTGACGCTGGTCTGCGTCATCCTGGGCTGGGTCGCCTTCCGCGCGCATGACATGACCCAGGCCATCACCATGTATCGCGGCATGTTCGGCGCGAACGGCGTGCCGCTCTCCGACGCGCTGGCCTGGCAGATCGTGCCCGAGCAATGGTGGATCATGGGCCTCGGCGTGCTGCTCTGCGCCCTGCCCGGCTTCGGCGCCTGGCTGCCCTGGCAGCGCGACCCCGGCGCGATCCGCGGTGTCTGGCGCCTGGCCTGGCAGGTCGGGCCTTCGGTCACCTTCCTGCTTGCGATCATCATGCTCTACAGCCGGGCCGCCGTGCCCTTCCTGTATTTCCAGTTCTGAGGAGGCGGCGATGCTCAAGCGTGACATCGACAAGGCCGGCGGGCGGATGGCGGCGGTGCTGCAGGGCCTCTTCACCCTGTGCTGGCTGGCCTTTGGCGTGTGGCAGGGCATCGCCGCACTCTCGACCGAGGCGGCGCGCAATCGCCTCGCACCCACCTTCACCTTCGATGCCCTCTTCGCCGGCCGCACGGCAGCCGCGATCAACCACGTCATGGCGCATGACCTGCCGGCCGATGCCGCGCTGCGTGGCACCGGCGGCGCGCTGCGCTGGCGGCTCTTCGCCTCGGGCGGGCCGCAGACGCGGGTTGGCTGCGATGACTGGCTGTACCTGACCGAGGAACTGCGCCCCTGGGACAATGCTGAGGCGAACATGGCCGCGCGTGCGGCGGGCCTGCGCGCGGTACGCGATGCACTCGCCGCGCTCGGTATTCCCCTGATCATTGCCATCGCGCCGGACAAGGCGCGCGTGCACCCGGAAAATCTTTGCGGCGCCCCATGGTCGGCGCAATCCCAGGCGCGGCATGATGCCTTCCTGGCGCTGCTGGCGCGCGAGCGACTACCCGCCGTGGACAGCCTGGGCGCACTGCGCGCGGGGCTGGCGCAAGGCCCGGTCTATCTGCGCACCGACACGCATTGGAACCAGCGCGGCGCGGCACTGGTGGCGCAGGCCATCGCGGATGCCGCGCGCGGCCTGCCGGTCGAACGCCCCGGCGGTTTCACCACCACCGAGCAAACGCCCGTCTCCCACCCCGGCGACCTGCTGCGGCTGATGAACCTGGACCACACGCCCGATCGCTGGCGCCCGCGCCCGGATATTTTCGGCCGCGCCCGCACCACAGCCCCTGAACCGGCCGGCGGTGGGCTGCTGGACGAGACACCCGCACCGCAGGTGGTCCTCCTCGGCTCCTCCTATTCGGTGAACGGCAATTTCCACGGCGCGCTACAACAGGCGATGGGCACGCGGGTGGCCAATTTCGGCCAGGCCGGCGCTGGTTTCGCGGGTGCGGCACTGCGCTATTTCGCCTCCCCCGCCTGGCGTGAATCACCGCCGCGGGTGGTGGTGTGGGAGGTGCTGGAACGCGCGCTGGGCCAGCCATTGAGCTTGGAGGAGCGCGCCTTTCTCACGGCGCCCTTGCGGTAGCGCGTTGCGCGCGGGCTTCCGCGCCGCGCTCGGCGCGCCCTCCATCGCGATGGCCGCGACCTTCCTGGGCTTCGGCGCGGCGGTGGCGGCCGCGGGGCTGGGGCTGGGCTGGGGGCTGGCCGCTGGCGCCTTCGTCTACGGTATGCCGGGCCAGTTGATCCTGCTGGCGGGCGTGACCGCGGGCGGCTCCATCTGGCCGGCGGTGGCCAGCGCGGTCGCGGCCAATGCGCGCTTCCTGCCCATGGCGGTCTCGCTGGCACCTTGGCTGGGGGGCGGGCGCGCGCGGTGGCTCGCCCTGCCCTTCATCGCCGTCACCCCCTGGGCGGGCGGCATGCGAGCCCTGCCCGGCCTGCCGCCCGAGGAACGGCTGCGCTGGTTCATGGGCTTCGCGCTCGGTTGCTGGGGCACCGCCTTGCTGGCCTGTGCGGCAGGCTTCGCGTTGGCCCCTGCTTTGCCCGGCTGGCTGCTGGCGCTGCTGGTGTTTTCCAACCCGCTCTATTTCGGGCTGCTGCTGGCGATGGACCGCGCCAACCCCACCACGCGCCGCGCCGTCCTCGGCGGGGCGCTGGCAAGCCCACTGGTGCTGGTATTGCCCGCAGCCTGGGGACTTCTGGCGGCGGGGCTGCTGGGCGGCACGCTGGCTTTTCTGTGGGGCGCGCGCCGATGAGCCAGGCCACCTGGGGATTGCTGGCACTCGCCGCCGCTTGCCTCACATTGCGCGCGGCGGGGCTGTGGCTCGCCGGGCCGCTCAGGCCGGACCACCCCTTCATCCGCTGGGCCGCCAGTGTCGCGGTGGCCACACTCTCGGCCTTCATCGTGTTGGCGGTTCTGGCGCCGGCGGGCGCGCTGGCCGCCATCCCATGGCCCGCGCGGCTGGCCGGCGCGGCGGCGGCGCTGGCGGTGCTGCTGGCCCCGGGCGAGCGTGTGCTGGCGGCCCTGCTCGCCGGCCTGGGCGCGACCGGGGCGGTTTGGTGGCTTGCGGCGTAACGACAGTTTCCAGCCGGCCACTGCGGGTCTAAGAAGCGCGAATGTTCGTTCCCGTTCTTGCGATTCTGGCCGCGCTGGCCGCCATGCCCGCCATGGCGCAACCCCGCCCGCCCGCCCCTCCCGCCACTGCGGGCGAGTTGCCGCCCGGTCCGCGCAACCGCATCGTCACCGTGGTCAACGCCGATATCGTGACCACGCTGGAAGTGCGCTCGCGCGCGCGGCTTTTCGCGCTGAATGCGGGCTTCGCGGCAACGCCCGAGCAGCTCGACCGCCTGGGCTCGCAGATCACCCGCCTGTTGGTCGATGAGAAGCTGCGCCTGCAGGAAGTGCAGCGCCGGCAGATCCTGGTGAGCGACAATGACGTGGCCGAGGCGCTGGCCGATATTGAACGCCGCAACAACCTGCCGCGCGGCGCGCTGTTGCAGCAGCTCCGGCTGCTGGGCATCCAGCCGCGCACCATGATCGACCAGATCCGCGCGCAGATCGGCTGGGGCCGGCTGCTGCGCCAGCAGTTGGGCCCGAATGCCGAACCGTCCGAAGCCGACGTCACGGCCTTCAACGCCAATCTCGCGGCCCGCGCGCGCGGCACCGAATTCCTGGTGGGCGAAATCTTCATCCCCGTCGATGACCCCGCGACCGAGGCCGATACGCGCCGCTTCGTGGAAGACGTGACGGCGCAGCTGCGCCGCGGCCTTCCCTTCGCGGTGGCCGCCACGCAGTTCAGCCAGAGCCAGACCGCCTTGCAGGGCGGCGATCTCGGCTGGCAGCCGGAAGCCCGGCTGGACCCGCAGGTGGCCTCGGTCGTCACGCGCATGCCCGCGGGTGCGATTTCCAACCCGATGCGCGTGCCCGGCGGCTTCCAGATCGTGACGCTGCGCGCGCGGCGCGAGGGTGGCGCGGTGGAGACCGCAGGCGCGCCTGCCGCCGGTGCCACGGTGCTGACCTTGCGCCAGATGTTCATCCCCTTCCCCGGCCGGCTCGACCCGCAGAACCCCACGCCCGAACAGCGCGCCGTGGTCGAGCGCGCCAGCCGCATCTCCAGCACCACCCGTGGCTGCGAAGCCTTCGAACAGGCGGCCCGGGGCGTGACCTCGCCCAACCGGCCGCTGAACCCCGGCGAGGTGGTGCTGGAATCGCTGAACCCGCCGCAATTGCGCAGCCTGCTGGCGCGCCAGCCGATCGGCCAGGCGACCCAGCCGCTGATCGCGCCCGATGGCGTGGCGATGGTGATGGTCTGCTCACGCGAACGCCGCCAACCATCCGAGGCGCCGGGCAATGCCGCCGCACTGCCCGCCGCCCAGGCACGCGACGCGATCCTGCGCGACCGCGTGGAAGTGGTCTCGCGCCAGTTGCAGCGCGAATTGCGTCGCCGCGCGATCATCGAAACCCGGGCGTGAATTGGGCATAGACGCCACGCTCCGCGACGTCATCGCGCGGCATGATCTGGCGCCGCGCAAGGCGCTCGGGCAGCATTTCCTGCTGGATATGGGGCTGTGCACGCGCATCGCCGCATTGCCCGGAGACCTCTCGGGGCGGCATGTGCTGGAGGTGGGGCCTGGCCCCGGCGGGCTGACACGCGCGCTGCTGGGCACGCCCCTGGCCAGCCTGACCGCATGTGAGCTGGACCGGCGCGCGATCTCCGCCTTGGCCGAGATCACCGACCCTCGGCTGACGGTGCTGCACCAGGATGCCTTGACGCTGGACGGCACAGCGCTCGCGGCACCCCGCCAGGTGGTGGCGAACCTGCCCTATAATGTGGGCACGCCCCTGCTGATCGGCTGGCTGCGGCAGGCGGCGGCCTGGGAAAAGCTGACCCTGATGTTCCAGCAGGAAGTGGCCGAGCGCATCGTCGCCGCCCCCGACAGCGAGCATTACGGCAGGCTTGCGGTGCTGTGCCAATGGCTGTGCCGTTGCCAGGTGGTGATGCATCTGCCGCCGGGCGCGTTTCATCCGCCGCCGCGCGTGCATTCGGCGGTGGTGTCGCTGGTGCCGCGTGCCGAACAGCCCCCGGCGGCGCTGCTGGCGGCGATGGAGAAACTGACCGCGGCCGCCTTCGGGCAACGCCGGAAAATGCTGCGCGGCAGCCTGAAATCGCTGGGCGGCGCGGAGGCGCTGCTGGAGGCAGCCAACATCAGCGGCGAGCGCCGCGCCGAGACGCTGGATGTTACGGAATTCGACCGCCTCGCGCGGATATTGCTGGAGCGCAAGCCATGAGCCTGGTCACCGAGATCGCCCGGCATCTGCCGGAATACACCGCATGGCGGCGCGATTTCCACGCGCATCCGCAGACCGCCTTCGAGGAGACGCGCACCGCGGGCCTGGTCGCCGAACGGCTGGAGGCGATGGGCATCGAGGTGCATCGCGGCATTGGCGGCACCGGGCTGGTGGGGGTGATCCGTGGCGCGCGCGGCGGCAATTCGCCGCGCACGGTGGGCCTGCGCGCGGATATGGACGCGCTGCCCATGCAGGAGGCGAACGGGTTTTCGCATGCCAGCACCAACCCTGGGCGCATGCATGCCTGTGGCCATGACGGGCACACCACCATGCTGCTGGCGGCCGCCCGCCACCTGGCGGAACACAGCGATTTCGAGGGCAGCGTGCACCTGTTCTTCCAACCGGCAGAGGAAGTCGGCGGCGGCGGGCCGGCCATGCTGAAGGATGGCGCGCTCGCGCGCTTCCCCTGTGACGCGATCTACGCGCTGCACAACAAGCCCGGCCTGCCGGTGGGGCATTTCGCGCTGCGCGCGGGGCCGATGCTGGCCGGCGTGACCTTCTGGGACATCCATGTGCAGGGCAAGGGCGGCCATGCGGCGCGGCCGGAGGTCACGCATGACCCGGTGGTGGCGGGTGCCGCGCTGGTCTCGGCGCTGCAATCGGTGGTGGCGCGCAATGTCTCGCCGCATGCCCGCGCGGTGCTGAGTGTGACTGGCATGGAGACCGGCCGTGCGTATAACGTGATCCCCGACCAGGTGCGGCTGTTCGGCACGGTGCGCACCTTCGATGTGGCGGTGACGGAGCTGGTGCGCGAACGGATGGAGCGCCTGGCGGAGAGTGTGGCGAGCGGCTTCGGCTGCCGTGCGGCGCTGGATTTCCGGGTGCTGACCCCGCCTTTGGTGAACAGCGCCGAGCATGCTGTTCGCTTCGGCGATGCGGTGGCGGAACTGGCCGGGGAAGCCGCGCTGGACCGCGTGCAGGAAGCCAGCATGGGCGGCGAGGATTTCGCCTATTTCCTGCAGGAGGTGCCGGGGGCTTTCCTGAACGTCGGCAATGCCGGGGGGGCGGACCTGCACCACCCGAAATACGACTTCAATGACGAGGCGATCCCGCATGGTGCGGCGGCGCTGGTGGCCGTCGCGCTGCGGGAATTGGCGGGCGGGTAGACCGGTTCATCCGCATTTTCCGCGTCGCTGCGAGATGCCACTTCGCTCGAAAATACTTTGATCAGCGCCGCGACAACAGCGCATCCGGCCGGCAGGCGGCTGGCAAGGGCGGCACCGGCGCACCCTGCCGCACCACAAACAGCGTGCAGCCCAGGCCGAGCACACGGCCGAGATACAGCCTGGCATCGGGTGCGGGGGTCATGCGACCCTCGATATCGGTGGTGAAGTAGTTGGACGGGCGCAGCAGCCAGCGCCCGGACTGCAGTGCGAGTTCGCCGCCTTGCGGGCGGCCCTGCATCTCGTAGCAGCCCTCGGAGACCAGCGGGTTGTGCGGCAGCGGGAAGAAATGCGCGATGGCGCCGACCGTGCCATCGACGCGCTCGCGCAGATGCAAGGCCAGGCCGGTATCGCCCTGCGCACAGACATAGCTGCCGCCCCAGGTGCCGGACCATTCCTCGGCGCGCGTAGGGCCGGCCAGAAGCACCAGCATGATGGCCGCAATCACGCTGCGCATCATGACATCGGCTCGAAGCTTCGCGATAGCGCCATACTGACTGCACCTTCCAACCATATGCCTGACACGGACGTGAGAAGCATGCCCTATTCGCCTGCCGCCAGGGCGCGCGATGCCAAGGTCTTGACGGGTGGAAAGCTGACGATCTCCACCCGATCCACCATGCCACGCAGCGGCCCGCGGCCAGTCGCCAAAGCTGCCGTCACCGCGCTGCACAGCATCGCGGGCGCCGCATGACCGAGTGTCACATGCGGCACCCAGGCGTCCAGGCCATAATGCGAATGGTGCCGCAGGCCAGCCAGGCGCTCGTGCCACCGTCGATGCCAGCGCAGCAGTTCAGCGCTGACCACCGGCACGGCCCACACAACGCTGGGCTCACCCGGAAAGACGCCGATGCCCGCCAATGTGAGAGACATGCGCCGCATGCCGGCTGCTTCCTGGGACAAGGCGTGCAACACGGGCTCTGCCGCTGCATCGTCCTCGATGCGCAGCAGGGTCAGATGCGGCGGATAGTCGAGGGACAGCATCGCCCCATCGCCGGTGGCGGCGGCCACATCGCGCCACATTGTCCGGATCATGCCGGCCAGAGCGTCGTCGAGCAGCAAGGTGACAGCGATGGGCATGCATCACTCCGGTCGTCGCAGCCCGGTGCCGGGCGGCGCTACAACGTTTCGATGCGGATCAGCGCCGGCGGCTCCAGCACGGAATCAAGTGCCGCCAGCCGGGTGATGGCGCGCTGCATCGCTGCCTCCTCGCATTCATGCGTGGTGACCACGACGGGCACAGCTTCACCCGGCGCGCGGCCGCGTTGCAGCATGGATTCCATCGAGATCGCGGCATCGCGCAGCACCGCGGTCACGTCAGCGATGACGCCGGGCCGGTCCACCACCATCAGGCGCAGGTAATAGGCGCCGCGGTGGCGTTCCATGGGCAGCGCGGGTGCGGCCGACAGCGAAGCGGCGCCCGCGCCCCAGACAGGTGTGACGCGGCCGCGCGCGATGTCGATGATGTCAGCCACCACCGCGCTGGCGGTGGGGCCAGCGCCGGCGCCGCGACCTTCGAGCATGACGCGGCCCACCGCATCGCCCTCAGCCACCACGGCATTGAACACGCCATCGACGCGCGCAATGGGGCTGGCGACCGGCACCATGCAGGGATGCACCCGCGCAGAGACGCCGGCTTCCGTGCGGGTTGCGATGCCGAGCAGCTTGATGCGGAAGCCCAATGCGTCCGCCATGGCGATGTCCACTGCCGAGACGGCGCGGATGCCCTCCACATGCAGTTCCGAGAAATCGACCGGGCGGTTGAAGGCGAGTGCCGCCAGGATGGCGAGCTTATGCGCCGCATCCACGCCATCGATGTCGAAGGACGGGTCGGCTTCCGCGTAGCCGAGCTTCTGCGCCTCATGCAGGACCTCGGCGAATTGCAGGCCGCGGGTGCGCATCTCGGTCAGGATATAGTTGCAGGTGCCGTTCAGGATGCCGGCCACGCGGCGGATCTGGTTGGCGGCGAGCCCCTCGCGCACTGCCTTGATGGCGGGGATGCCGCCGGCGACCGCGGCCTCGAAGGCGAGTGCGACGCCGCGTTGTTCGGCCAGCGCGGCCAGCGCGCGGCCGTGCAAGGCCAGCAGCGCCTTGTTCGCGGTGACCACGGGCTTGCCGGCGGCCAGCGCCGCTTCGACCAGCGCGCGCGCGGTGCCTCCGGAACCGCCGATGGTCTCGACCACCAGATCCACACCCGCATCGGCGGCGAGCGCCGTCGCATCCTCATACCAGCGCAGGCCATCGACCGGCACGCCGCGATCGCGGCGGCGATCGCGCGAGGAGACGGCCGTGACCGCGATCGGCCGCCCGGCACGGGCGGCGATCAGTTCCGCATTGTCGCGCAGCAATTTCACCACGCCCGCGCCGACCGTTCCCAGGCCAGCGACACCGACACTCAAGGGTTTCATGTCTGCCCCCTGCGATTCACGGCGCCGGTGCTCGCTTGCGCCCTGTGGGCGCGGCACTGCGCCCTCTGCCGATCGCGGGGTTTCATGCGCTGATGTTCTCCTCAACCGGTGCGGCGTTGTCGCCTTGCAGGAAGCCGCGAATGCCGCGCAGCGCCTGGCGGATGCGGTGCGAATTCTCGACCAGTGCGATGCGCACATGGGTGTCGCCATGCTCGCCGAAGCCCAGGCCGGGGGCCACCGCCACCTTCGCCTTGGCCAGCAGCAGCTTGGAGAAATCGACGCTGCCCATATGCCGGTAACGCTCGGGGATCGGCGCCCAGGCGAACATCGAGCCATCGGGGCTGGGCACATCCCAGCCGGCCGCATGCAGACCCTTGATCAGGATGTCGCGGCGTTCGCGGTATTCGGCGCGCATCTGCGCCACGCAATCCTGCGGGCCGTTCAGCGCGGCTGTGGCGGCCACCTGGATGGGCGTGAAGGCGCCATAGTCCAGGTAGGATTTCACGCGTGCGAGTGCCGAGATCAACCGCGGATTGCCGGCCGCGAACCCCATGCGCCAGCCGGCCATATTGTAGGTCTTGGACATGGAGGTGAATTCCACCGTGATGTCCTTGGCACCCTCGATCTCGAGCACGGAGGGCGGCGGGTTGCTGTCGTCGAAATACAGCTCGGCGTAGGCGAGGTCGGACAGGATGAACAGCTCATGCCGGCGGCAAAGAGCGACCAGCTCCTTGTAGAATTCGCGGCTGGCCAGAAGTGCCGTCGGGTTCGACGGGAAGTTCACGATCACGGCGGTGGGCTTGGGCACGCTGTGCCTGCAGGCGCGCGCGATGGCTTCGAGCATCGCGTCATCAGGCGTGTAGGGAATGCTGCGCGCCGAGGCACCGGCGATGATGAAGCCGAACTGGTGGATCGGGTAGGAAGGGTTGGGCACCAGGATGGTGTCGCCCGGCGAGGAGATGGCCTGCGCCAGATTGGCCAGGCCCTCCTTGGAGCCCAGCGTGGCCACCACTTCCGTCTCCGGGTCCAGCTTCACGCCGAAGCGGCGGTCATAATAGCCGGCCAGCGCCCGGCGCAGGCCGGGAATACCCTTGGAGGTGGAGTAGCGATGCGTGCGCGGGTCCTGCACGGCCTCGATCAGCTTGGCCACGATATGCGACGGCGTCGGGCTGTCGGGGTTGCCCATGCCCAGGTCGATCACATCCTCGGACGCGGCGCGGGCTTTGGCTTTCGCGCCATTCACCTCGGCGAAGACATAGGGCGGCAGGCGCCGGATACGGTGAAATTCTTCAGGCATTGTCTGGGCTTTCTGGAAGGCTTGGAATGGCGCTGCGGGTGCGTCCCATCCGTCAGTGGGTCAGACGGATGGGCGGGTAGCTCGTGCGGCGCGGATGGTGGCGGTTCCAGTCATGGCACGGGTGTAGCAGCGGGCGGGGCGGGGCGCGAGGGTGCTCAACGCAACACCGGCGGCGCCGGTGCCAGCAAATCGGGCATCGGCAAGACCGGTGCCACGCCGATCTCTGGCACCGGCTCAGGCCGTGCGGCCCGCCCCCAGGGCACCGGCGGGGCAGCGCGCAATGCAGCGCGCGCGGGCGGTGCGGCGGGGATAGGCACCTCGCCGCCCAGCGCCTGGCCCGCTGCGGCCGGCGTTGCGCGCGGGCCCAGTGGATCGGCCGCCGCAGCACGATCGGCCACCAGCGCCGCATCCAGCGCGCGGCGCATCTGCGGGTCCGGCCGGTCCGGCCGCGCCGGCACCTGGCCGAGGTTGCCCCAAGGCGCTTCCAGCCCCGGTGGGGCTGCGCGATCGGCCAGGTTCACACCCGCCACGCCACCGCGGGCGATGCGGTCAGCCGCGTCACAGCCGCCCAGAAAGGCCAGAAAAACCAGTGTCCAAGCTTGCTTCCGCGAGCCCGTTTTCCTAGGGTGGGTTGGAAAGCTCCTGGTCATGCTGAAGGGTTTGCCCGGATGCGGCCCCGCATGGAAGGGGTTGCAGGAAGGACGCAGTTTTCCTAGGGTGGTCGGGAAAGCTCCTGGTCATGCTGAAGGGTTTGCCCGGATGCGGCCCCGCATGGAAGGGGTTGCAGGAAGGACGCAAAGCGCATGGCCGACAAACCCGGACCCGAGACCCCGCAATTCGCCCCCTCTGCCTTTGCGCTGCCTGACCCTGCCCTGGTCACCCGCACCATGGCCGATGTGGCCGAGCGCGGGCAGCGCATCGTCGCCGATTTCCTGCGCCGCCAGTCGGAGGAGGAGCACAGCCCCGACCCGCTGAATCTGGGCCATGCCTTCATGGAAATGACCGCGCGCATGATGGCCAACCCGGCGCAGCTGATGCAGGCGCAGATGGGCTTCTGGCAGGATTATCTGACGCTTTGGTCCAACACCGCGCGCCGCATGCTGGGTGGCGAGAGCACGCCGGCGGTGATCGACGAAGCCAAGGGCGACCGCCGCTTCAAGGACGACGCTGGCGCGAGAACGAGGTGTTCGACTTCATCCGCCAGTCGTATCTGCTGTCGTCCCGCTTCTTCACCGATGTGGTGCAGAAGACCGATGGGCTGGATGAGAAGACGGCGCAGAAGGTGGATTTCTACACCCGCCAATTCGTCGATGCGATGAGCCCGGCCAATTTCGTCATGACCAACCCAGAGGTGCTGCGCCGCACGGCGGAGACCGGGGGCGCCAACCTGCTCAAGGGCCTGTCCAACCTGCTGGCCGACATGGAGCGCGGCAAGGGCAAGCTGCGCATCCGCATGACCGATGACAGCAAGTTCAAGGTCGGCGAGAACATCGCCGTGACACCCGGCAAGGTGGTGTTCCAGAACGACCTGATGCAGCTGGTGCAATACACGCCCACCACTGCGCAGGTGCTCAAGAGACCTTTGTTGATCTTCCCGCCCTGGATCAACAAGTTCTACATCCTGGATCTGCGCCCGAAGAACAGCTTCATCCGTTGGGTAGTCGAGCAGGGGCATACGGTGTTCTGCGTGAGCTGGGTGAACCCGGATGCGCGCCTGGCCCAAAAGGGCTTCGACGACTACATGAAGGAAGGCGTTCTGGCCGCGGTCGATGCGGTGGA
>JAPLOK010000300.1 GCA_026400775.1 Alphaproteobacteria bacterium
GAACGGCGCGGTGTTCATCGCCTATGTCGCGCAAGGCAAGCGAGACGCGCAGGGCCATGCCGCGGCCAGTGCCCGTGCCGCCGCCATGCTGGAGCATATCGCCGCCCGCGGCAGCGCGCCCGGCACGCGCTATTGCACCACGCCGGATGCGCTGGAGGCCTGCTTCGCCGCCGGCGACACCGCCGTGCTGTCCGCGGTCGAGAATGGCTATGCCATGGGGCATGACCTCTCGCGGCTGGGCGCCTGGCGCGCGCAGGGCGCGATCTACCTGACCGTCACGCATGATGGCCATAACGACCTGGCCGACAGCGCGCGGCCCAAGCCCGCCTTGGGGGATGGCCCGGCCGAACATGGCGGGCTCTCACCCTTGGGCGAACAGGCGATCGCGGAGATGAACCGCGTGGGGCTGATGATCGACTGCGCGCATGTGGCGAAGGCGGGCATGCTGCGGGCGGTGGAACTCTCGCGCGTGCCGGTGGCGGTCACGCACACCGCCTGCACCGCGCTCTGCGCGCATCCGCGCGGCATCGATGACGAACAGCTGGACGCGCTGCGCGCCTGCGGCGGCATCGCGCAGGTCACCGCCGTGCCGGCCTTTCTGCGCACGACACCCACCGGCCAGCCGGCCCAGGCCAGCGTGGCAGACATTGTGGACCATATGGAACACGCGATCCGCCGCATCGGCATCGAGCATGTGGGCATCAGCAGCGATTTCGACGGCGGCGGCGCCGTGCAGGGCTGGGCCGATGCCGCGCAATCGCCCGCCATCACCGAGGAACTGGCCCGCCGCGGCTATGGCGCGCGGGAGACCGGCATGCTGTGGTCGGGCAATTTCATCCGCGTCTGGCGCACGGTGCTGGCGGGCTGAGGCGGGGGTGCCGCGAATCGCCCCGCCAAGCACTTTCCAACCGCGCGGCTGCCCGGCATGTTGCCGCATGTTCATTCGTCCTGGGAGGGCTGATCGATGAAACTCACCACCGCGCTTGCCGCGGCCATGATGGCACTGGGCCTGGCCGCAGGCACCGCCACCACCCCGGCGCAGGCCAGCACCTTCACCTGGGCCACCGCCAACGACATCCTGGGCCTGGACCCGCATGCCAACAACCATGGCGTGACCAACGCCATGAAGAGCAACATCTATGAGCCGCTGGTTGCGCGCCAGCCGGATGGCAGCCTGCTGCCCGCGCTCGCCACCCGCTGGGAACAGGTCAGCCCCACCACCTGGCGCTTCCACCTGCGCCAAGACGTGCGCTTCCATGGCGGTGAGGCCTTCACCAGCGCCGATGTGCTGCACAGCCTGGAACGCGTGCGCCAGAACGACATGGCCTACACCGTGGCCAGCATCACCGCCGCCCGCGCCGTCGATGCGAACACGGTCGAGTTCGACACGCGCGGCCCGAACCCGGTGCTGCTGCAGGACCTGACGCTGTTCTTCATCATGTCGCAGGGCTGGGTGCAGGCGAACAACGCTTTCGCTGTTGCCCGTGCTGGCCAGCCGGGGGCCAACACCGCCTTCGTACAGCTCAACGCCAATGGCACCGGCCCCTTCCGCGTGAGCGAGCGCGTGGCCGATGAACGCACCGTGCTGGTGCCCAACCCGCAATACTGGGGCGGCGCGCTGGAGCACGGCATCACCCGCGCGGTGTTCCGCCCGGTCTCCTCGGCGCCGACCCGCGTGGCCGCCCTGCTGAGCCGCGAGCTGGACCTGATGTACCATGTGCCTCTGCAAGACATCCCGCGCGTGCAGCAGGCGCCCGGTGTGCGGCTGATGCAGGGCCCCACGGCGCGCAGCATATATCTGGCATTCGACGTGGCGCGTGCCGATGCCGTGGACAATCCCGGCAACCCGAACCCGCTGCGTGACGTGCGCGTGCGCCGCGCGATCTACCAGGCGATCGACATGGAAACGATCCGCCGCGTCGTGCTGCGCAACTCCACCATCGCGGCCGGCCTGCCGATCGCGGCGGCCATCAGCGGCCATGTGCAGGAACTCAACACGCGCCTGCCCTTCGATGTGGAGGCCTCGCGCCGCCTGCTGACGGAAGCGGGCTTCCCGCAGGGCTTCCGCCTCGCCCTGTCCTGCCCCAACAACCGCTACGTGAATGACGAGGCGATCTGCACCGCCATCGTCACCATGCTGCAGCGCGCGGGCATCCAGGCACGGCTGAACGCCCTGCCCTTCGGCCGCTTCCTGCAAGGTGGCGCCAACCGCGAATACAGCTTCTGGCTGCTGGGCTGGACGCCGGGCAATTTCGACATGTCCAACCCCGCGCGCGAATTGCTCGGCGAGGGCAGCTTCAACTGGGGCGGCTTCTCCGATGACGCGATGAACCGTGCCGCGGCCGCCCGCGCGACCAGCGTGGACGATGCCGAGCGCGCGCGCCTGGCCCGCGAATACTGGACGCGCTTCCAGGAAGTGCTGCCGATGGTGCCGCTGCACCAGGAGCCGCAGATCTTCGCCGTGCGCGAAACCGTGGCCGACTTCACCATGCGCGTGAGCGAGGACCTGGAACTGCGCCACGTCCGCTTGCGCCGCTGATCGCGCCTAGAGCATTTTCAAGCGAAGCGGACACGCGTAGCGACTCGGAAAATGCGGCAAAGCAAAGAGCTAGACCGGTTGAACCGCATATGATTGTTGTGAAACCGGTCTAGCGCGACATCGAACCCGGCCGGCGCAAGCTGGCCGGGTTTTTCTATGGGCAGTGGCCGCTCAAACCCGCTGCAAACGCCTGGCCAGGTACTGCACCTGCCCCGCGCGCAGACCGCGATACAGCAGGCTGCCCTGCATGCCCGCGAATTCGCGCAGCAAGGGCCGTAGCAGGCGCTGGCGGTTCACGGCATCGCCCTTGCGCGCCTCCGCCGCATCCAGCGCCGCGACCACGCCGGCATTCAGGCTGGCGGAGGCGCACAGCGCGAGCGAAGGATGCGCCAGGCTCGCCTCCAGCGATGGCAGCATGGCCTGGCTGCGCATATCGGCCCAGGTGAACCAGCCGCCAGGGCGCAGCACGCGCGCCACCTCGGCCACGAAGCGGTCCATGCTGCCGTAGCAGTGTGAGCTTTCGATGTTCAGCACGATATCGAAGCTGGCATCGGGGAAGGGCAGCGCCTCGGCATCGCCTTGCTGGAAGCGCAGGCCCGGCTGGCCGGCATGCAGCGCCGCCGCGCGCGCCACGGTGTCGGCCGAGAGGTCCACGCCCACCAGCTCGGCGGGCGCGAAATGCCGCGCCACATAGGCCGCACCGCCGCCGCGCCCGGCGCCCACTTCCAGCACGCGCGCACCCGCCACCGGCAGGCCCGCCACGGCCTGGTGGTAGAGGCCGATGAAGGGGCGGTCGGTCTCCTCGGCAGGGCTCAGCGTCAGCGGCTCGGGCGGCAGGTAGCCGTAGTTCATGAAGCCCCAGGCCGCGTCATCCCAGCGGCGGGACATCAGATTGTACCAATGCTTCCATAACCAGCGACGTGGCCCGGGCATGGCGCCGCTTTCTGTGGCGCGGAGCAATCGCTGGAACATAGCCATCAGGCGGGCTGCTGCCGCTGGGCGAGAAGCTCGGCCAGACGGGCGCGGCCGGTGGCGATCAGCCTGTTGTCGCCGGAATGGCCCCGGCCATAGCCCGGCCTGTAATAGGCCAGCAGAATCAGGGCGTAGCGCCAGAACCAGCCGGGCTTGCCGAACATCAGCCAGGCGAAGCGCGACCAGCTTTTCCACCCAGGCCTGATGCCCGCGACGCGCTTCATGGCATGTGCGTTGCGCAACGCCTCGCGGGCGAATTTGACCACCACGATGTTCATCGCGATGCAGCGGCCCAGATAACGCTTCCAGGCCGGCAAGTTGCGGTCGGCTTCTTCAAGCACCGCCAGCGCGACATTGGCATGCTCGATCTCCTCCAGCGCATGCCAGGTCCAGAGGTCGCGATAGGCCGGAATAGCTTCGGCCATCAGCCGCGGGTTGTTGAGGATCACGCAGGACAGCGAATAGGTGAGATGCTCGATCGCGCAGGTGATCAGCAGGCTCTGGAAGGGCTTGCCGCTGCCCGGTAGCAGGCGGCGCAGACGTTCATTGATGCTGTCAGGGTCGTAGCCCAGCGCGCGCATGCCCCGATTGTAGGATTCATGCTCGCGCGTGTGGAAGGCTTCCTGCGAGGCATAGCCCTGGATGCCGAGCTTGATGAAGGCATCGGGAATGCGCGCCTCATAATGGCGCAGCGAGCGGATGAAGAAGCGCTCACCCACTGGCAGCATTACGGCGAAGCTGTCGATCAGGATGGAATGCAGCACATCGCCGCCCATCCAGCCGGCATCGGCATGGCGTTCGATCTCGAAGCGCAGGTCGCGCGGGATGATATCGGCGGATGGATGGGGCATGGCGGCAGATATGCTCACAGAGCGGTGGTCTACAACCAGCGGGCCGGCGCGACAATGATCGGCTCTGGTCTGTTAGGGCGGCCGCCAAGCCGGCAGCCCATCCTGTCGGTCGCGGCCGATCACGACGCCACCCGGGCCGATGCATCCGGGCACCGGACACAAGCCGCCAGCAATCGCCCTGCATGATCCCATCGCGAAGCCGCATGGATGACGCGCCAGCCTGATATGTTCGTGCCTATTCCTCGGCTCAGACGCTCCTGTTGGAGCGGATGACGCTCTACCGCAGGCCGCTCCAATCGGTGCGGACCAAAGCGCTGACCAGGCGCGTCATGTCGGCCTTCAGGCGCGACAGGCCGGCATGCGGGGCGATGCGCGCTTCATCCATGTATAGCGGCCGGGCGATCTCCAGTTGCACCACATGCACGCCCTCCCGTGGGCGGCCGTAGTGGCGCGTGACATAACCGCCGGCATAAGGGTCGTTGCGCTGGGTGCGATAGCCCAGGCCCATCAGCGTGGTCTCCACCGTGCGCATCGCCCTCGGCGCGGCTGATGTCCCATGCGCATCGCCCAGCACGATGTCCGGCGGCGGCCCCGCATGGCCCGGATGGGTCGGCATGGAATGGCAGTCCAGCAACAGGCAGCAGCCGAAGGCCGCGCGCGTTTCCTGGATCAGCGCCGACAGCGCGGCATGATAGGGCTGCCAACAATTGCGCACGCGCGCCTCTGCCTCGGCGAATGGCAGCTTGTGGCGATAGATGGGTTCGCCGGATGCGACCACGCGTGCGATCGTGCCCAGCCCCGCGCCCACCCGTGGGCTGGCGCTGTTCACCCAGGACGGCAGCGGCGCGTCGAACATGCCGGGGTCGAGTTCCCAGGGCTCGCGGTTGGCATCGCAGTAGGCGCGCGGGAAATCAGCGAGCAGCAAGGGCGCGCCAAGTTCCGGGGCGGCGGCGAAGATCTCGTCCACGAAACTGTCCTCGGAGCGGCGCAGCGCCACGGCGTCCAGCCTGGCATTGGCGATGAATTCTGCCGGGTAGTCGCGCCCCGAATGTGGCGAGGCCAACACAAGCGGACTCGGCACCCGCGGCGGCCGCAGCAGGCGAATGGCGGGCAGGGCCAGCGGCGGGGCGATGGCCTCAAGGGGTGCGGGCAATGCATCCATAACTTGGCCCGCATATGGCCATAGCGGAGCCGGCGTGTCACGCGCGGGCTTGTGCGGCGCCGGGCTGCGCGCTAATGGCGCTGCACGGAATGGGGGCGCGTAGCTCAGCGGTAGAGCATCGCCTTGACATGGCGGGGGCCACAGGTTCGATCCCTGTCGCGCCCATTCCGGGTTTTTAGTTGCATGGTGTTGGGGTAGGGCGTTTGGCTTAGCCAAAGAGGATGTAGGCTTGCCCTTCGATGGAGCCATAGCTTTGGTTTGGCACTTGGTCACGGGTCAGCGCTGAAAACGTGACCGAGGTGTCGATCAAGCCAGCCCGCGCCAGAACAGCGCCAGCCCCAGCCCCCACACCGTGTAGATGCCCAGGCTGCGCCACATCGCGACCGTGTTGCCGTTGGCGAACATCGGGGTGCCCTTGATCAGCGGCACCACGACCCAGGCGCCGAGCACCAGCGGCAGCGCCAGGCAGAACAGCACCGCGAAGACCGGCAGCGGCATCATCGCCGGCCGCTTATCCACCAGCCAGGCGAAGAGAATGCCCCATAGCCCGCCCCAGAAGCAGGCATTCCAAAGTTGCGGCACACCGAAAGGCGGGATCGGGGTCTGGCGAAAGGCGGGGTTGGGCGACCAGCCCATCCCGTGGAAAAACGTGATGGTCGATTGGTGGAAGAACAGCACACCCAGGAAGGCGGCCGCGAAACCCAGCAGCAAACGATTGGCCGACATGCGCGCCTCCATCAGGAAGCGCGCATGATCGGCCGTTACGCCCCCGGGGGGAAGCCTTACGACAGGCGGGCGCCGGCGGTGCGCCAGAACGCCTCGGCAGCGGGGTGCCAGGGCACGCCCGCGGCGGCGGTCTTCTGCGCATCCAGCGTGAAGTCGCGCGCGGCGGAATGCACGCGCGCCCAGTCCTCGCGGTTCTGCCACAGGATGGTCAGCATCTGCGTGACCAGCGCAGGCGACGCGTCCTCACGCACGGCCAGGATGTTCGCCACCGAAAGCTGCTGGTTCGGCGCGGTCTGGCCCGGGTAGGTGTTGGCCGGGATGGTCTCGGCGAAATAGACCGGGCCGTGCTCGCGCACGATCGCGTCTAGGTGCTGCGCGTGGTCGACCAGCACCAGCTGCGTGCCGGGCGTGGCGCCCAGATCAGTGATGGCGCTGGTCGGGATGCCCGAGACGAAGAAATAGGCGTCGATCTTGTTGTCGCGGATGGCGTTCGTGGATTCCGCCGGCGACAGGCGCTCACGGCCGCGGAAATCGCGCGCCGGGTCGAGGCCGGCGGCGGCGATCAGGCGCTGCGCGAACAGCTCAGTCGCGCTCTGCGGTGCGCCGGTGGAAATGCGCTTGCCGCGCAGATCAGCCATGGAGCGGATGCCGCGATCGGCCGTCGTCACCACCTGCATGCGGTTGGTGTAGAGGACCGCGATGGCGCGCGTGGGCACCACGCGGCCACGGAAGGGGCCGGCGCCGCGGATGCTATCCACCGCCGCATCCACCTGGCCGAACACGAGTTGCACGCGGTTCGCGCCGAGCAGCTGGAAATTCGCGGTCGAGCCCGCGGTGACTTCAGCGGTGGCGGCCGTGCCAGGCATGCCGCGCGTCAGGTAGTTGGCCAGCGCGCCGCCCAGCGGGTAGTACACCCCGCCGGTGGTGCCGGTGGCAATCACAAGCTGCTGCGCCTGCGCGGCGGCGGTGCCGGCGGCCAGGATGGCGGGGACGCCGAGCGTCGCGCGGCGGGTGATCTGCGTCATGGGTTGGTTCCTCCCGGTTGGGTTACTGGCGTGTCACATAGGCAATGCCATGCGCGCGCGGAAGCCCTGGTGTGGATTTGACGCGCATCAAGGCGCTGACCGGGCGATGGCGCGATGCTCCTGCCACGCCAGAGGAGAAGCGTCATGAACCAGAACAGCATGCCCACCGCCCGTGACCTGATGACCAGCCGCGTGCAGACCGTGCCGCCGAGCGCGCCGGTCACCGACATCGCGCGCCTGCTGTGCGACCGCGGCATTTCCGCCGTGCCGGTCGTGGACACGCATGGCGCCGTGCTCGGCGTGGTCACCGAAGCTGATCTGATCCGCCGCCTGGCCGGGCGGGAGGACGCACCGATCGGCTGGTTCCGCTCGCTGTTCATCGACCCCGCGAGCCGCGCCGAACGCTATGCCCGCACGCATGGCGCCGTTGCCTCCGACATCATGACCGAGGGCGCCCTCACTGTCTCGCCTTTCGCCACCGCGGCCGAGGTCGCGCACATGATGGAGCAGCGCAATGTCCGCCGCCTGCTGGTGACGGAGAGCGGCCGGCTGGTCGGCCTGATCAGCCGCGCGGACCTGCTGCGCGCATTGATGGCGAGCGCCAAGGCGCCCGAGGAAGGCCTGCCGGATGAGCGCATCCGCATCGCCGTGATCGAGGCGATGAAGAACGAACCCTGGGCCGATGGCACCTTCACCGCCGTGGTAGTGAAGGAAGGCGTGGTGACCTTCGAGGGCTATTCCCAGCACGAGGGCATCAAGCGCGGCCTGCATGTGCTGGCGATGAGCGTGCATGGGGTGAAGGGCGTGGTCGACAACACGCAACCCCTGCCGGTGGGGCTGATGAGCGGCGTCTGACCGGCGGCAAGCAATCGGTCGCGGGGAGGCCCGCCCCGATCCTGGACGGGTTCAGCGCGTGCCCACCATCCGCCCACTCGCGTCGCGGATGGTGACGCGGTTGCCGTTGCGTTCTTCCGTGCCTGTCATGCGGCCCGAAGCGTCGCGGATGGTGACACGGTCGCCCTGCTGTTCGCGCGTGCCGATCATGCGGCCGGAGCTGTCGCGCAGGGTGGTGCGGTTGCCCTGCTGTTCGGCGCTGCCGGTCATGCGCCCAGAACTGTCGCGGAAGGTGGTGCGGTCACCCTGCTGGTTCGCGGTGCCGGTCATGCGGCCCGATGCATCGCGGAAGGTGGTGCGATCGCCTTGCTGGTCCGCCGTGCCGGTCAGGCGGCCTGAGGAGTCGCGCCAATACTCCTTCTGCGCCAGCGCCGGGCTGGCAAGAAGCAGCATGACTATGAGGATGCGGATCTTCATAGACGTAATACTCGGCGAGGATCGCGGCGGTTTCAAGGCATTGCACGATGGCGGTTGCACCGGCCGCGGCATCGTCGCAGCATCCCCCTCTGAAGAGCGCGGCTCGCCACAAGGGACCGCGCGTGTAGGAGGAGGGAACCATGATTCGCCGCATCATCGACAACAACAATCCGGGGCAGGCGGAATAACCTTGACCACATCCGATTATGTTGTTCTGGGCGGCGGCTCTGCGGGCTGCGTCGTGGCGTCACGCCTGTCGGAAAACCCCGACAGCACTGTGACCCTGCTGGAGGCCGGACCATGGGACAGCAGCCCATGGATCCATATTCCCGTGGGCTTCGCGCGACTCTACGTGACGAAGAAATTCGACTGGGAATACCACACGGAGCCCGAGCCCGAATTGGATGGGCGGCGAGTCTATTGGCCGCGCGGGCGGGTGATCGGCGGCTCGGGCAGTGTGAACGGGCTGGTGTGGCTGCGCGGTTCGCCGCGCGACTATGACCGCTGGGCGCAGGCCGGCGCGCGCGGCTGGTCCTATGAGGATTGCCTGCCCGCCTTCAAGCGCCTGGAGACGGTGGCCAACAACGACGACCCGCTGCGCGGCCATGACGGGCCGATGCGCGTGGCCGAGGTGCCGGAACCGACGCCGGGTTGCCGCGCCTTCGTGGAGGCCTGCCAGGCACTGGGTTTCCCGCGCAACCCGGACTTCAATGGCGCCTGGTACGAGGGTGTCGCGCCGAACCAGTTGAACGTGCACAAGGGGCGGCGCTGGTCGCCGGCGGTGGCTTATCTGCACCCGGCGAAGAAGCGGCCGAATTTGCGCGTGGAAACCGAAGTGCTCGGGCTTTCGCTGATCTTCGAGGGCCGGCGCTGCACCGGCGTGCGGGTGCGCCGCAAGGATGGCACGGTGCAGGAATTCCTCGCGCGGCGCGAGGTCATACTGTCCTGCGGCGCGATCGAATCGCCGAAAATGCTGATGCTGTCGGGCATCGGCCCGGCCGATCACCTGCGTGACCATGGCATCGAGGTGCGGCATGACGCGCCCGATGTAGGTCAGAATCTGCAGGACCATTTCCAGGCGCGCATCTCCTTCCGCACGCGGCCGGCGGATACGTTGAACGAGACGATGGCGAGCCTGCTCGGCCAGGCGCGCATGGCGATGAAATGGGCGCTGACCAGACGGGGGCACATGACCATCGGTGCCTCGGAAGCGAGCCTCTTCGCGCGCGTGCTACCGGGCGCGGAAGAGCCGGATGTGCAGTACCAGTTCATCAACTTCACCATGGACACCAAGCCCGGCCAGATCGCGGCCGAGCTGCACAAGCACCCGGGCTTCGCGTTCAACTTCTGCCAGGCGCGGCCGGAAAGCCGCGGCGAGGTGACGCTGCGCTCGGCCAATGCCGCCGAGAAACCCGCGATGATCGCGAACTACATGACGCACCCGACCGATGCGCGCATCATGCTGGAGGCCGCGCGGCTGGGCCGGCGCATCGCCGCCACGCGCCCCTTCGCGGATTTGGTGGAGGAGGAGGTGGCGCCCGGCCGCGACGCCACCACGGATGAGGATCTGATGCAGTTCATCCGCCAGACCGGCGGCACGGTGTACCACCCCTGCGGCACCAACCGCATGGGCAGCGATGAGCGCAGCGTGGTGGACCCGACGCTGCGCGTGCGCGGCGTGGAAGGGCTGCGCGTGGCCGATGCATCAGTGTTTCCGACCATGCCGAGCAGCAACATCCAGCCGGCGGTGATCATGACGGGGGAGAGGTGTGCTGAGTTGATCCGCGCAGCGGCATAGGCGCCGCGCGCTATTCCCTGTCCTGCAACTCGCCCAGCGCGTCCTTGATGCTGCCCTTGGCCTGGCCGGCGGCCCAGCCCGCGATGAACCTGGCCAGCACCGGCTTGCAGAACACGCCATCGGCGAGCGACGACACCACCGCGCGCAGCCGCGCGTCGATCGCCCCCTGCAACGCGGCCGCATCGCCCTCGGGCACCGGCCAGGGTGGCTGCGTGGCCTGCAATTCGGGCATCACGGGGATTACCGGCAATTCGCCATCGCGCAGGAAGTCGGCATTGCCAGGCCCTCTGAATACCGGGTTCCCCGCGGGCAGCGTGAAGTGCCGCCGCATCCAGGCGAAGGCGTTGGCGCGCCCCAGCAGGAAATCATGGCGGCGCAGTTCACGGTCGATGAAGCCCATGAAAGCTCCAAGGCCCGAGGTGGCCAGCGCTTCACCACCCCAGGCTGTCTGGTCGTCGGTATTGCGCTTGCGTCCCGCCGTCAGCAGGAAGCGACTGCCGACATTCGGATCGAGCGCCAGCAAGAGATCCGCTGTCGCGAAACGCCCATTGGCGACCAGCGCCCCGGCCAACTGACCGATCGCCTTGGGTAGCGCCAGCGGCTTCGCATCCGGCGCGGCGATCGCCGAGGTCGCTGCAAAGGGGTCCAGCACCAGCACCAGCGCACGGCTTTGCATGCCGTCGCGCTGGAGCGAGTTGCCAAGCCCGGCCATGTTCTGGCGCACAAGCTCGATCGGCGAGTTGTTGATCGCGCCACCATCGACGACATCATACGCATAGGGATCGGGGGGCTTGCCACCAGGCCAGGCCGGCTTGAGCAGCATCGGCTCCGCGTCTTTGCCGCCGCCGGCCGGCAGCATCAGCGCGCGCCACTGATAGTCGGCCGCAGGTCGCTTCAGCCGCACGGCGGGAAAGCCGCCGGGGAAGGCGCCGCTGCCGCGCGCGTTCAGCGCAAGCTCCTGCCACAACGCCTCACCGGCTTGGAAGTCTGGCGGCACCACCAGGGCATCGCCACGCCGGCTGGCCGGCGACCGGGCCGATTGTGGCAGCGCGAACAGCCTGTGATCGGTGTGCATGACGTATTGGCTGATGCGCGGCCGACCGTCGCGGCCGGGCGCGAAGCTGATCTCCACGGGCACGCCCCGCAGATTGGTGTGGGTCACCAGCATGTGCAGCGGGTCGGCCAGCCAGGGGCGAGGCTTGTCGAATGGCTGCCCCTGCCATTGCAGGATGGCATCCACGGCACGCTGGATCGCCAGGCCCGAAAGCAGGGATTCGGCCGACGCATCCGCGGCGTCGAGATCGGCCGTATCGAGCATGGCTGCGATGTCGAGCGTCTCGACCCAGACGGTCCAGAACGGGTTGTCCGGGTTGTGCTGCGGGTCGCGCGCCGGAGGGAAGCGCCGTGTTGCGGCCCGCGCCAGCAACGCCGCGCACACCGCGCCGCCGGAGGCGCCGCCCATGATGTCCAGCCGCACCTTGTGGAGCGGCACTTCGGCGCCTCTGCCCTTCGCATCCTGCCAGGCGTCCAGCGCCTCGATCAACGCGTCAAGGACGCCTGCGGTCCAGGCGCCGGCAGAGACGGTGCCGTTCAGCACCAGACCAATGCGGATCGTGTCGTCAGCTGCGTCACCGCCAATCGGATTGCCGAGTATGCTCAGAATGTCCTGATCGCTCGGCATGGTGGCCCTCCCCACGTCGAGGGGATGTTAGCAGCGGGGCGGCGCGGGTTGCAGCAGACATTGCCGTGACAGCGAGGTTCGCCGATGGTCGGCCAGTGCCACGCTCAGCGATCGCCGCTGATACACGGACGACCATGTGGCATTCACCCCCGCAGCACCACTCTATGCTGCACCAAATCCGTCACCACCGCCGGATCCGCCAGCGTGGACGTATCCCCCAGCGCATCCGTCTCATCGGCGGCGATCTTACGCAGGATGCGCCGCATGATCTTGCCCGAGCGCGTCTTCGGCAGCCCCGGCGCCCATTGGATCACATCCGGTGTGGCGATCGGCCCGATCTCCTTGCGCACCCAGGCCACCAATTCCTTGCGCAGCGCGTCTGACGGTTCCTCGCCCAGGTTCAGCGTCACGTAGCAGTAGATGCCCTGCCCCTTCAGCTCATGCGGCATGCCGACCACCGCGGCCTCCGCCACTCTTGGGTGCGCGACGAGTGCGGATTCCACCTCCGCCGTGCCCATGCGGTGGCCCGAGACATTGATCACGTCATCCACGCGGCCGGTGATCCAGTAGTAGCCGTCCTCGTCGCGCCGCGCGCCGTCGCCGGTGAAGTACATGCCCTTGAAGGTTGAGAAATAGGTCTGCCCGAAACGCGCATGGTCGCCATAGACGCTGCGCGCCTGACCGGGCCAGGAATCCAGCATCACCAGATTGCCCTCGGTCGCACCCTCCAGGATGCGCCCCTCTCCATCGACCAGCGCCGGCATCACGCCGGGCAGTGGCAGCGTGGCCGAACCCGGCTTCTGCGCCACGGCGCCCGGCAGCGGGCTGATCAGGATGCCGCCCGTCTCGGTCTGCCACCAGGTATCCACGATCGGGCAGCGCTCATCGCCCACCACGCGGTAATACCACAGCCAGGCTTCCGGATTGATCGGCTCGCCGACCGACCCCAGCAGCCGCAGCGAGGAACGGCGCCACTTCTTCACCGGCCCCTCGCCCTCGCGCATCAGCGCGCGGATCGCGGTGGGCGCGGTGTAGAAGATGTTGACCTGGTGCTTGTCCACCACCTGCCAAAAACGACTGCTATCCGGGTAGTTGGGCACGCCTTCGAACATCAGCGTCGTCGCGCCATTCGCCAGCGGCCCATACACGATGTAGCTATGGCCGGTGACCCAGCCGACATCGGCGGTGCACCAGTAGATGTCGCCGGGCTTGTAGTCGAACACCAGCTCATGCGTGAACGACGCCCAGACCATATAGCCGCCCGTGGTGTGCAGCACGCCCTTGGGCTTGCCGGTGGAACCGCTGGTGTAGAGGATGAACATCGGGTCTTCCGCGCCCATCGGCTCGGGCGCGCATTCGGGTTCGGCGCGGAGGCAGATCGTATCCCACCAATGGTCGCGGCCGGGTTCCATGCCCACCTCGCCGCCGGTCACGCGGGCGCAGATCACGTGCTTGACCATGGGGCATTCGAGCAGCGCGGTGTCCGCATTCTTCTTCAGCGGCACGGTCTTGCCGCCGCGGCGGCCTTCATCGGCGGTGATGAGTGCCACCGAATTGCAGTCCTGGATGCGGCTGGCCAAGCTGTCCGGGGAGAAGCCACCGAACACGATGGAATGGATCGCGCCGATGCGCACGCAGGCCAGCATCGCGACCGCGGCTTCCACGACCATCGGCAGGTAGATGGTGACGACATCGCCCTTCTTGATGCCCAGCGCCTTCATCGCATTGGCCAGGCGGCACACACGCTCCAGCAAATCGGCATAGCTGTATTTCGCATCCTGGTTGGGGTCATCGCCCTCCCAGATGATGGCGGTGCGGTCGCCATGGCCGGCCGCGATATGGCGGTCGAGGCAGGAGACCGAGGCGTTCAGCACGCCGTCCTCGAACCAATTGATCGAGACATCGCCGTTGAAATCGATGTTCTTGATGCGCGTGGGTTCGCGCATCCAGGCCACGCGCCTGGCCTCGCGCGACCAGAAGGCATCAGGGTTGGCGCGGGCCTCCGCGCTCATCGCGGCCAGCTTGGTCGCATTCACATGCGCATGCGCCGCGAAATCGGGCTTGATCGCGATCAGATTGCCGCTGGACATGGCCGCTGGCCTCCCTCCGTGTTCCGCCCACAATGTTCAGAATGGAGGGCCGCGTCAACGCCAGGAAAACGCTCAGAAAAAGGGCCCCGACGGCAAGCCGCAGGGCCAAGTTCATAGGTTCGGAGAGTCCGGGAGTAAGCCGGGCGCGTGGTGTCACGCCCGGGCAGTCCCGCCATCAAGCCACCGGCGGGTTTCGGCTGTGGGTGATGGTGAAGGCCACCAGCACCCGGTCATTTCAGTTCACGCGCGCCGGGACGGGGGCCGAGGGCGTCACCGGGCGGGCAGCCTGGGCCGGCTGCTGCGTGGTCGCCGCCGGGGCCTGCGCGGCGGGGCGCGGGGCCGGGGTGGTCACGCTGCCGCCGGGCTGGGCGGGGGTCGCGGGGCGCGCGGCCTGCGGGGCGGGGGTGCCGCTGGTCGCGGGCGCGGCCTGGCGCTGCTGGACGGCCGGGGTCCCGGTCGTCGCGGCGGGCGCGGTGCCGGCAGCGCCGCCCTGGGCCATGACCGGCGCGGTGAGGCCGATCATCATGATGGTGGCGAGGGAAATCCGGGAGAAGTTGCGCATCGTTTCCTCCTGTTGGGCTGGATGCAGGAAGAAGATTGCCGGCCGGCCTTGTCAGCCGAAGGGCGTCGCGAAGGTATGTTGAAGGCGATGGGGGCAACGCCGTGGCGATGATGGCGAACCGCCACAATGCCGTTCGGGCACAAAAAAGCGCCGGCCATCGCTGGCCGGCGCCATGGCGCGCGACGGCGCGTCTTACTTGAAGCCAGGCCCCGGGGGCGGGGCGGCATAGACCGGGCCGGGCTGCGGCGTGGTCGCGATACCGGCCGCACCACCCACCAGGCCGCCGGCGATGGCGCCGATCGCAGCACCGCGGCCGCCACCGGCAATGGCGCCCAGCGCCGCGCCACTGCCCGCGCCGATCAGCGCGCCACCCGCCCCGCGCGAGGCCGGGTCATAGGGGTTGCAGGCGGTGGTGCCGAGCAGCGCACCGACCAACAGAACAGGCAGAGCAAACTTGCGGATCATGGCATCCTCATGCGGCGCGGATCATGGCATCCTCATGCGGCGCAGCCGCGTTGTTCAGATGCGTAACAACACCACAGCGCGGTGTGCTTGGGCAAGCGCTGCGCGCTTCGCGGTTTCGTGAAGCGGTTGCCCTGTCGGCGCGCGCGCGCAAAGCTGACGCATGCCGATGCGCCGCGCCCTGCTGGCCATGCCAGCCCTGCTCTCCGCCACCGCCCGTGCGCAGGCCGGGCCGGTCACGCTGGTGGTGCCCTTCGCGCCGGGCGGCACCATTGATGTCTTGGCCCGCGCGCTGGTGCCGCCGTTGCAGCAGGAACTCGGCCAGACCGTGGTGATCGACACGCGCCCCGGCGCGGGCGGCAATGTCGGTGCCGCGCATGTGGCGCAGCAATCGCGGCCGGATGGGCAGACGCTGCTGTTCACCGGCGCGGGGCTGGCTTCCAGCGTGTCGCTGACCACGCTGCCCTTCGACCCGCTGCGCGACCTGGTGCCGATGGCAGGCGTAGGCGCCATTCCGTCGCTGGTGGTGGTCTCGCAGCAATCGCCGCACCGGGACATACGCGGGCTGCTCGCGGCCGCACGCGCCGCACCCGGCAGCGTCACCTATGGTTCGTCAGGCCCCGGCACGGGCAGCCACCTGGCGGGCGCGCTGCTGGCACAGGCGGCGGGGATCGAGATCACGCATGTGCCCTATCGCGGCTCGGGCGCGGTCTATCCGGATTTGATCGCAGGCCGCATCACCATGCTGCTGGACATCATGGCGAGCTCCATCGGCCAGGTGCAGCAGGGCGCGGTGCGGGCGCTGGCCACCACCTCCGACCGCCGTTCGCAGGCGCTGCCTGATGTGCCGACGGTCGCGGAATCCGGCGTGCCGGGATACGCCTTCGCCACCTGGGTCGGCCTCTTCACCCGCACCGGCGCGCCGGAGGAAGCGCTGACGCGGGTCGAGGCCGCCCTGCTGCGCGCGCTGCAATCGCCCGCCATGCAGGACCGGCTGCGCCAGGCGGCTGCCGAGCCCATCCCCGCGCCGCGCGCCGAATTCACCCGCTATTTCGCCGCCGATATCGAACGCTGGGCGGCGATGCTGCGCGCCGGCCGGCTGCAAAGGGAGAACTGATGTTCGCCGACACCATCCTGACCGGCGGCAAGGTCATCACCTGCGATGCGGGGTTTTCCATCGCCGAAGCCGTCGCGGTGAAGGACGGCAAGTTCCTGGCCGTGGGGGATGCCGCGATGGTCGCGCGCCACCGCGCCGAACACACGCGCATGATCGAATTGCGCGGCCATGCCGTGATGCCCGGCCTGATCGACGGCCACGCGCATATGGACCGCGAAGGGCTGAAGGAGATCTTCCCCACGCTGGCTGGCGCGCGTTCGGTGCGCGCGATCCAGGCGCGCATCCGCGAGCTGGCCGCCGCCACGCCGCGCGGGCAATGGATCGTGACCATGCCGGTGGGCGAGCCGCCATACTACTTCGACCTGCCGGACAGCCTGGCCGAGGGACGCTTTCCGACGCGCGAGGAGCTGGATGAAGCGGCGCCAGACCACCCGGTCTATATCCGGCCGATCTGGGGCTATTGGCGGCACACGCTGCCGCTGGTCTCGATCGCCAATTCACGTGCGCTTGCGCTGGCCGGCATCACCCGCGACACGGTGCCGCCCGATGGCGTGAAGATCGGCCGCGATGCGCGCGGCGAACCCAATGGCATCTTCATCGAACAGGGCTATGTGCCGCTGGTGGAGCTGCACTTCTTCGGCATGGCGCCGGGCTTCACGGTGAACCAGCGCGCCGCGGTGCTGCCGCGCTCGGCCGCCGCCTACCACATGTTCGGCACCACCAGCGTATACGAGGAACATGGCGTCGCGGCGGAACTGCTGGCCGCCTACAAGCGCGTGCACGACGCCGGCAAGCTGACCATGCGCAGCCACCTGGCTTTCAGCCCGGACTGGCGAGGCATGCACGACCTGCCGACGCGCCGCGTGGTGGAAGGCTGGGCGCATTGGCTCGCGGGGCGGGGCATCGGCGATGACATGCTGCGTGTCTCGGGCATCATCACCGAGATCGGGCGCACGCCGGACAACACGCTGCGCGCGGCCGCCGCGCCCTATACCGGCTGGGCCGGGTTCAACTACGATTTCGGCCTGGAACGCCCGCGCGCCAAGGAATTGCTGGTCGAATGCGCGCGCCAGGGCATCCGCGTCATCGGCATCTGGCCCAACATGCTGGAGCTTTATGCCGAAGTGAATGCGGAAGTGCCGATCCGCGACCTGCGCTGGGTGCTGGGCCATATCTCGGTCCTGACGCGCGAGCAGGTGCACCGCATCCGCGATCTGGGCCTCGTGCTGACCACCCACACCAACCGCTACATCTACAAGGAAGGCCATCTGCTGCAGGAGCGCTGGAGGCTGCCCGATGAGGACGCGATCAGCCCGCTGCGCTGGCTGGACGAGGCGGGCGTGCGCTTCTCATTGGCGACCGACAATGTGCCGACATCCCTGTGGCACCCGATCTGGCAGAGCGTGACGCGCATGAACCTGCGCACGCAGCGCCCGGTGGGGCCAGCGCAAGCGCTGAGCCGCGAGCGCGCGCTCCGCGCGGCCACCAATGACGGCGCCTTCCTGTGCTGGGATGAGGACCGCAAGGGCAGCATCGAGACCGGCAAGCTGGCCGACCTGGCAGTGCTGACCGACGACCCGCTGACCTGTTCCGATGCCGCGCTGCGCGAGATCGAGGCGAAGCTGACCATGGTTGGCGGCCAGTTCGTGCATGTGACCGGGCCAGACTGAACCGCGCTATCCTTCGCGCCAGAGGCCAAGCTTCTCCTGCGCCGCACGGTCGGAATAGCCGAACAGCACAAGGTCGCTGTCAGCATGCAGCACGAGTTCCGACCAGCTCGGCACCACCAGCAGGTCGCGCTCGGCGAGCGGGATGGTTTCACCCGCAACCATCGCGCTGCCCTGCCCTTCCACCACGACGAAGACCGTGCCGTCGGTGGCACGGCGTGGGGCGGTGGAAAATCCCTTCGGCAGCAGCCGCACATGTGCGGAAATCGTTGGCATGACCGGCCCGCCATCGGCGGGGTTGATGAATTCCAGCGCGTGACCCAGGCGCGGGTCGGGCGCGCCGGCGTGGGCCATCGCGGCGAGCGACTCACGCCATTCCTGGTAAGGGTAGTGGAACAGCGGCAGGCCCGAGGGCCGGCGCGCGGCGATGCTGCCGCCGAAGGGGCGCAGGTTGCGGCCGTAGCGTTGCGCGGTGTCGCCGGCGGGCGCGGTTTGCGGGTGCTCGCCGCCCATGCGTTCGGCGAAGCTCGCGGCGTAGAAACGCACCGT